>JBCDGX010000202.1:0-9080 GCA_038750805.1 Myxococcota bacterium | reverse complement strand
TTCGTCGTCGCGTTCCTCCTCGCGACGCCCGAGCTCGGCGTCGAGACCTTCGCCCTCTCGGTGCGCTTCCTCGGCTGGCCCCTGGCCATGGCGCGGCTCGCGGCGGCGCTCCTCGTCGCCTTCGTCGCGGCCCTCCTCGTCGCCCGTACGAGCACCCGGGACGCGGCCCCGACGGCCGACCCCTCGCCGATGCCGGACGCGCCGACGCTCCCCTTCGCGACGCGCTTCCGCGAGCAGCTCGACGCCCTCGCGGGACACGTGCTGCCGTGGACGCTCGTGGGCCTCGTGGCCGCGGCCTACGTCGACACCGCCCTCCCCGAAGAGGGCTTCGCGCTCCACGGCCTCCGGGGCTACGCCGCGACGTCCCTCATCGCCATCCCGGCCTACGTCTGCGCGGCCTCGGCGACGCCCCTCGCTGCCGTCCTCGTCGCGAAGGGCCTCGCCCCCGGCGCGGCGCTCGTCGGGCTGCTCCTCGGCCCGGCAACGAACCTCGCGACGCTCGGCTGGCTCCGCGCGGCCTATGGCGGACGTGCCGTCGTGGCGACCCTGGCCGGGCTCGTGCTCGTCACCTGGGGAGCCGGCGCCGTCATCGACGGCATCGGCCTCATGCCTCCGGCGCCGCCGGTCGCCGAAACCCACGCGCACGGCGTGCTCGGCTGGCTCCTCGTCGGGGCCGTCGGGCTCCTCGCGCTGAAGGGGATCGCCGCGGCCGGGCTCCGCGGATGGCTGGGCAGCCTGGGCGAAGGCCTGGGAGGCGTCCCGGCGACGTCCTGAGCGGTCTTCGCAATTCTCGGCGACGGAAGGGCGGCCGGGGCTATGCTCCGCGCGTGGACGAGGAGCGCGACCGCACCCACCAGTCGCTACGCACCATCCCCGTCGTGAAGCCCGGTGGCCAACTCGCGCGCATGGTCGTGCTGGCCGGCGATCGCTCCGGCCGGAAGGTGACCGTGAAGGACGACTTCACGATCGGGCGTTCGAGCAGCTGCCAGCTCCAGCTCGACGACGTTCAGGTCTCCCGGCAACACGCGCGCATCGACCGTTCGAGCGGCGGCTACTACCTCCTCGGGGACCTCGGCAGCCGGAACGGCACGCGCGTGAACGGCGACCGCGTGCACGGGAGCATCGCGCTGGCCTTCGGCGACCGCATCGAGATCGGCGAGAGCGTCCTGCTCTTCACGCACCACGACCCCCTCGAGGAGCACATCCTCGAGCGGCAGAAGCTCGAGGCCATCGGTCGCCTCGGCACGGGCGTCGCGCACGACTTCAACAACCTGCTCGGCGCGATCACCTCGAGCCTCGACTACCTCGCGGGCCTCGGGCCCGAGCGCGCGCTCGGCGAAGAGGACGTGCGGGTCTGCCTCGACGACATCCGCCAGGCCGGCGACCGCGCCGCCGAGCTGACCCGTCGCCTCCTCGGCTTCGCGCGACGCACGCACCGCAGCCACGGGCCGGTGAACGCGAGCCGGCTCGTGCGCGAGGTGCACGGGCTGCTCTCGCGCACCTTCGATCGTTCCATCGAGATCGTCGCGGACGCGACGCCCGGACTCCGCGTGCTCGGCGACCGGGGGCAGCTTCACCAGCTCCTGATGAACCTCGCGATCAACGCCCGGGACGCCATGCCCCAGGGCGGGAAACTGACGATGGCCATCCGCCCGGCGACCGACGACGACGGCGACGTGCTGCCCTACTACGCCCACGAGGCCTACGTGCTCATGGAGGTGACGGACAGCGGGCACGGCATGGACGAGGAGACACGGAAGCGGATCTTCGAGCCCTTCTTCACGACGAAGAGCCCCGAGGGCGGCGCGGGCCTCGGCCTCGCGACGGTCTACGAGGTCGTCGACACGCACGGCGGGCACATCGACGTGAAGAGCGCGGTCGGCGAAGGCTCGACCTTCCGCGTCTGGCTCCCCGCCAGCGAGGGCTCCGGCGACACGGCCGATACCGCGGACAGCTTCCAGCCCGTCGGCTCGGTGGAGCGCGGGGAGCCGCTCTTCGTGATGCTCGTCGACGACGAGGCCGTCATGCGCCGCAGCGCGGGCCGGCTGCTCCGCCAGTTCGGGCACGAGGTCGTCGAGGTGATGGACGGCCTCGAGGCCATCGAGCGCTTCGCGCTGCTCACGCCGCGGCCGGACGCGGTGGTGCTCGACGTGAACATGCCGCGGCTCGGGGGCGAGGAGGCCTTCGCGCGGCTGCGGACGCTCGACCCGGACTTGCCGGTGATCTTCGCCTCGGGCTACCTCGAGCGGGAGCTCGAGAAGCGCCTTCTCGACGCCGGCGCCGTGGCCGTGCTCGAGAAACCCTTCGAGGTCGAGGTGATGCGCGCCCTCCTCGCGGGCATCAAGCCCCGCGCGCAGCGGTGATCAAGTACCTCGGCAGCAAGCGCGTGCTGCTCCCGGCCATCGTCGCCGGGGCCCGCGCGCTCGTGGACCGGGGCGCCCACGTGCTCGACCTCTTCAGCGGGACGAGCCGCGTCGGCCACGCGCTCAAGGCCGCGGGGTACCGGGTGACGGCCAACGACCAGCTCGCGTACGCGGCCACGCTGGCGCGCTGCTACGTCGCGGCGGACGCGGAGCGCTGGACCGAGCCCGCGCAGGCGCTCCTCGCCGAGCTGCAGGAGCTGCCCGGCGCGCCGGGCTACGTGACCCGGGTCTTCTGCGAGGAGGCGCGCTACTTCCAGCCGAAGAACGGCGCGCGCATCGACGCGATCCGAACCCGCATCGCCGAGCTCGACCTGCCGAGCCCGCTGGAGGCGATCGCGCTCACCTCGCTCATGGAGGCCGCGGACCGCGTGGACTCGACGACCGGCGTGCAGATGGCCTACCTGAAGCGCTGGGCGGCGCGGGCGCACAACGACCTCTCGCTTCGGCTCCCGGCGCTCCTGCCCGGTCCCGGGGACGCGCGGGAGGGCGACGCCATCGACGCCGCCGCGGAGGTGGAGGCCGACCTCGCCTACCTCGACCCGCCGTACAACCAGCACAGCTATCTCGGCAACTACCACGTGTGGGAGACGCTCGTGCGCTGGGACGCGCCCGAGGCCTACGGGGTGGCGCGCAAGCGCGTCGACGTGCGGGAGCGGAAGAGCGACTTCAACTCGAAGCGGCGAATTCGGGAGGCCTTCGCGGCGACGGTCGCGGCGCTCCGCGCGCCGAGGCTCCTCGTCAGCCAGAGCGATGAGGGGCACCTCCCGGCGGCCGACGTGCACGCGACGCTCGCCGAGCGGGGCGAGGTGGGCGTCGTGGCGACGGACTTCAAGCGCTACGTGGGCGCGCAGATCGGCATACACAACCCGCAGGGGGAGCGTGTGGGGACGGTGAAGAAGCTCCGGAACCAGGAGCTCCTCTACGTCGTCGCGCCCACCCGCGCGGAGGTGGAGCGGGCGACGAGCGCCATCCGCGAGGTCCTCGCCCCGCAGGCGCCGAGCGAGGCTCGACGATGATCCCTGCGCTCGAAGCGCCCCGCGGCGACACGCCGGCCGAGCGGCGCGCGGCGCTGGGCCGGCTCCCGGACGATTGGCTGGCGGACCGGCTCCTCGCCTGGGTGCTCGCGCTCCGCGAGGGCGGGAGCGAGCGCTGGGAGCCGCTCGCAGAGGCGGCGGGCCTTCCGCTCGGGGAGGTGGTGGCCTCTCCCTTCGCGCTTCGCGCCGTGGCCCTGGCGACGGCCGAGGGCGCGACGACGGCGCATCGCGAGCTCCGCTCCCTGGCCCTCCCGAGCGACGCCGCCTGGGCGCCCGAGGTGCGGGACGCGGAGCACGGCACCTGGGAGCGGGGCGTGCTCCGTGCAGGGAAGTACGAGGGCTTCCAGCAGGACGCTCCCTTCGCCGTCTTCGACCCCGCCCACGGCGCGAAATGGGGCCCGCACGAGCTCATGCACCGCGCCACGGGGTTCTTCTGGCGCCGCGACGCCTCGCGCTGGGAGCACTACCTCGGGGCGCGCCTCGGTGAGCTCCTGCCCGTCGTGCTCTGGTACGGCCCGGACCAGGTCGCGCGGCACGAGGATGACGACGTGAGCCGCCATCGCGGAACCCGGGAGGCCCCCGTGAGCGCCGCGCGCTGGCTCCAGGAGGACCCTTCGACGCTCCGGGCCCGGCTCCGCCGAAGCGCCTCCGAGCTCCGCGCGGGCCTCGAGCATCTGGCCATCGAGCTCGCCGCCCTCGACGCGGAGCGCGAGAGCGGCCATCGGCGGCGCACGGTGCACTTCCGCGGGGATGCGCGCCTCGACGCCGCGAGCGACGCGACTGCCTACGTCGTGGGGCACGCGGAGCGCCTCGCCCTTCCGGAGCTGGCCGCGGTGCTCGAGCGCCTGCCCGAGGGGCGCTGGCGCCACGCGAGCGTGGAGGGCTTCCGCGAGCACGTGGAGGTCCTCTTCGACCGGCTCCTCTTCGCGGAGCTGACCTGGACGCCGGCGGCGAGCGATCGGGACGCGCGGGAGCTCTGGGACCTCGGCCTTCGCGCGGGGCACCGCGGAACCGCGCCGCCGGCGGCGCTCCTGGACGCGCTCTCGGCGCGCGTCGCGGGCGACACCACCGCGCCCATGGGCCCGGTCTGGGACGCCCTCGCCGACGAGGACCCGCAGCTCGTGGCGAACGGGCTCCGCGACGGAGGCTGGGACCTCGACCAGCTCGCGGAGGGGGTCGCGTCGCTGGCCCCGGCCACCGCCACGCGCCTGGCGGAGCAGGACCCCGGCTGGCCCCAGGGTTTCGCCGGCTCGGACGCGCTCTGGCGCCGCGCGCCCCTCGCCGAGCGCCTCCGGGCCTACCGCGCGACCATCGCGCCGGAGGATCGCCTGGGGGCCGAGCTTCTGTCCCTCGAGGTGGCCGTCGCGACACGGGCGGCAGACGACCGGATCCGCTACCTCGGCGCGCCCGAAGGCACTCGCGTGGTGGCCTCCAGCGCCCTCGAGGTGCTGCGCTTCGGCGAGGACGTGGTCGGCCTGCACGCGCGGCTCCGGGGGGACGCTGGCGCCCCGGCCACGGCGCTCCGGGCCTGCGCCGTGGTGGGGGACGACGACGAGGTCGCCGTGATCCCCCTGCCGGCGGGCGCGGCGGACCTCCTCGAGCGTGCGACGACGGGCCACGTGGACCCGGAGGAGCTCGAGGACGTGCTCGGGGAGAGCCTGATGGACGCGCTCCTCGAGCTCGGGGCTCTGACCTACCTCACGCCCTGAGCGGCCTCGCCAGTTTCCTGCACTTGCCACCCATAGGTCGCCGGCCTTAGACCGGGGCCGCCGGTTACGTCTAAGTATTGACTAACTGTCGTCACACACTCGTGCGACGCCCGGCACGACCCACGGAAGATGAACATGACCAAGCACCTCTCCACCCTTCTGGGCCTCTCCCTCCTCCTCGCCCTCGGCTGCGCCGGTGAGGGCCCCACGACGGCGGACGTCCCGACCACGACGGCCGGCGCCGAGGAAGCGGCCACCGAGGCCGCCGACGAGGCCACCAGCGACATCGTCGACGTCGCCGCGGGCAACGAGGACTTCTCGACGCTCGTCGGCCTCGTCGAGGCCGCGGGCCTCGTCGACACGCTCAAGAGCCCGGGCCCCTTCACGGTCTTCGCGCCGACCAACGCCGCCTTCGCCGCCGTCCCCCAGGAGACCATGGACGCGCTCGGCGCCGACGTGGAGCTCCTCCGCGCCGTGCTCACCTACCACGTCATCGCCGGCCAGGCGGTGATGGCCTCGACGGCCGTGACCCTCGAGGGCGCCGACGTCGAGACGGCCAACGGCGCCACGGTGAACATCAACGCGACCACGGGCACCGTCGTGCTCACGGGCGGCCAGGGCTCCTCGGCGAACGTCGTCGCCACGGACGTGGTGGCCTCGAACGGCGTCATCCACGTGATCGACTCCGTGATCCTCCCGCCCGCCGCGGAGTGATCGAGTCCCTCCCCGGATGGGGAGGATGACCCTCGACGGGGCGCTCGGGAGACCGGGCGCCCCGTCGCGTTCCGTCGCGGTCGGCCTCGTCGGACGACCCTAGGCCGTGGCCGTGGACGGATTCAGCGAAGGGCTGCCGCCGGTGGTCTTCGTCACCGGCAAGGGTGGCGTGGGCAAGACGACGGTGGCCGAGGGCCTCGCCGCGGCCCGGGCGGTGCGGGGCATGGCGCCCACGCTGATCGAGGTCGGCGAGCCCGGGGACGTGCTCCGGAGCCGTCCGCTCCCGGGTGTTCGGCGCGAGCTCCTGACGGGAGAAGAGGCGCTCGCGAAGGCCGCCGAGGAGCTCTTCGGCTCGGCCCTCGTCTCCCGCCTGGTGATGAACAGCTTCGCCGTCCGCCGCCTCGCGCAGGCTGCGGCGGCGGTGCGCGCCTTCGCCGTGCTCGACCAGATCCGCATCCGCGCGCGGGGCGGGCGCCCGATGATCGTGGACCTCCCGGCGACGGGGCATGGGCTCGGCTGGCTTCGGGCACCGGGCCAGCTCGCCGAGCTGGCCATCGCGGGCCGCGCGCACGAGATGGCGCGGCGCGTCGAGCGCGAGCTGCTCGTCCCGGCGCGCTCGGCCGTGGTCGTCGTGACCCTCCCGGAGCCCCTCGTGCTCGCGGAGACCCGCGAGCTCACGAGCCGCCTCCGCGAGGAGGCGCCCCTCGGCGCCCACGCCGTCGTCGTGAACGGCGTGCCGAGGCCCCTGCCGGTTCCGCCGGGGCTGCCCCCGGGCTCCGCCATCGCCGCCGAGGCCGCGCGGCGCCGGGTCCGCCGGGACGCCCGGCGGCAAGAGCTCGCGCGCCTCGCGGGCGAGCTCCCCCATGGCGCGCTCCTCGAGCTTCCGCGCTGGCCCCTGGAGCCGAGCCCGGAGACCGTCGCGGCCGCGCTGGCCGGCGGCCCGAGCGTGGCCGAGGCGGTGGCCGGATGACCCGCATGATCGTCACGGCCGGAGGCGGCGGGGTGGGCAAGACCACGACCTCGGCGGCCCTCGCCATGGCCCTCGCGCGCCAGGGGCATCGCACCCTCGCGCTCACCGTGGACCCGGCGCGACGCCTCGCGGACGCGCTCGGCGTGGAGATCGGCGCGGGGATCCGGCCCGCGCGCACGGCGCGAGGCGGCGTGGCCTTCGACCTCGCCATGCCGGCGCCGGACGCGGCCCTGGACGACCTCGCGCAAGCGCTCTTCACGGACCCGCGGGAGCGCGAGGCCTTCATGGGCAACGGGCTCTACGCCACGCTCGCGGACGCGCCCGCGGGGATGCACGAGATCCTCGTGCTCCTCGGCCTCGGCGGGGTGCTCGAGGAGGGGCGCTACGACGCGGTGGTCCTCGACACGGCGCCCTCGCGGCACGCCCTCGATTTCCTGGCTTTCCCGGGCCAGCTCGCCGAGCTCCTCTCCGGCGCCAGCGTGGGCTTCTTCGCGAGCTTCGCGCAGCGCGCGGGAGACGCCGCGACGGCCGCCGTGGAGCGCAGCCGGCTCCTCGGCTGGGGCAAGGCCCGGCTCGAGGAGGCCATCCTGAAGGTCCTGCCCCCGGAGTTCCTCGTCGAGGGGGCGCGCTTCTTCGCGGACCTCGGCCCGATCCGCGAGCCCCTCGTCGCGCGGGCGCGGCGGGCCGATGCGCTGCTTCGCGAGGCGCGTTTCCTCCTCGTGAGCGCGCCGACGCGGGCCGCGCGGCAGGACGCGCTCCGCCTCGCCGAGGCGCTCCCGAAGCCTGCGGCGGGTCTCCTCTTGAACCGCGCCGACGACGGGCTCCCCCCCGCCCTCGCGGCCGAGATCGACCGCGTGCCCCAGCCCGCCGCCGAGGCCGCCGCGCTCTTGCGCGAGGAGGCCCAGGGGCGCCGGGACGCGCTCGAGCGCACCGAGCGGGCGCTGCGGGCGCGTCTCCCGACGGTTCCTCTGCATCGCCTGCCCACGCAGCACGGCGGAGAGCCCCTGGCGATCGTCGAGGGGCTCGCGCCGCACCTCGAGGGCCTCGCCCGCACGCTGATGGCGGCGTAGGTTCCGCGCCATGACGCACGTGCTCACGCTCCTTGGCGAGGCGCCGCTCCCGGACCTCCGGGGAGCGCTGAACGCCCTCGGGCTCGGTGAGGGGCGGGCGCTCGGGCCCGGCGCCGCGGAGGTGAGCGGCCCCCTCGCGCTGGACCGCGAGGCGCTTCGGGCGCACTTCGCGCCCCTCGGCGTCGAGGCGGTGCCCAGGACCGCGACGCCGGAGCGCACGGCCCCGCAGCTGGTCGTCTTCGACATGGACTCGACGCTCATCCAGGTCGAGGTCATCGACGAGCTCGCCCGGCTCCACGGCATCGCCGACGAGGTCGCCGCCATCACCCGCCGCGCCATGAACGGGGAGCTCGATTTCGAGGGCAGCCTGCGCGCGCGCGTCGCGCTGCTGGAGGGCCTCGAGGAGGAGCGCGCGCTCGGGCTGGCGGCAGCGCTCCCCCTCCAGCACGGCGCCGAGCGCCTCGTGGCCGTGCTCCGCGCGCTCGGGGTCGTGACGGCGGTATTCAGCGGAGGCTTCACCTTCGCCGCGGACGTGGTGCGCGCGCGCCTCCGGCTCGACGCGGCGCGCGCGAATGTGCTCGAGGCGGCGGACGGAAAGCTGACGGGCCAGGTCATCGGCGACGTCGTCACGCCCGAGCGCAAGGCCGAGTACCTCCGCGCCTTCGCGGACGCCCATGGCATCCCCGTCTCGGCGACGGTGGCGGTCGGCGACGGGGCGAACGACGCGCTCATGCTCGAGGCCGCGGGCCTCGGCGTGGCGTTTCACGCCAAGCCCTTCCTGCGCGCTCGGGCGGACGCGCGCATCGACATGGGCGGCCTCGATCGCCTGCTCTACCTCTTCGGCCTCGACGACGCGGCTCAGGAGCGCCTGGCGGCCTCGAGCCGCTCCGCGTAGGCGGCACGGATCTTCTTCCTCTCGCCCTTCGGGAGCTCCGGCGAGAAGCCGAGGTCGTCGCCGGTGAGCCGCGCGAGCTCCCGGCCCGCGAGCGCGGCGATGCTGGCGTCCCCATGGAGCAGGCCCGCGAGCAGCCAGGCCCCGCGGTCGCCGCCCGGGTGCTTCTTCCGCCAGGCCTGCCACTTCTTGGCCTCGTGCCCGACGTCCTCGACGGCGAGCACCCGGAGCACCTTTCGCGCCGCGACCTGCACGTCGAGGCTGGTGT
>JBCDGX010000201.1:0-9114 GCA_038750805.1 Myxococcota bacterium | reverse complement strand
GTGGCGCCAGCCGTCGGCGCCATCGGTTGGCCCTTCGAGCAATGGCTCTTCAGCCTGCCCGCCGTGCTCCTCGGCTTCGGTCTCGGGCGCCTCGTCGCCTTCGCGCCGGACCTCCGGACGCTCCGGCGAAGCGTCGGGGCGGCCTGGCTGCTCTGCGCGGGGCTCGCGCTCCTGCTCGCGGCGCTCGTGCCGGAGACCGCGCTCTATGGACGTCGAATCCTCGGCGGGCTGGGTCTGCTCGTGCTGGCGGCGCTCCTGCCGAACGTGCCGGACCGGCTGACGCGGCGCGTCGCCCCCCTGATGCTCGGCGTCTACATCCTCCACTTCTTCGTCTATCTATGGTTCGTGAAGCCGGCGCTCTGCTTCGTGGAGCTCGGCGATAGCCACGCGCTCCGCCTCGGCGTGACCTTCCCGCTGACCATGCTCCTGGTGGCCTGGCTCCGGCGCACGCGCCTCCGCGCGCTCCTTTGAGCGCGCCAGCCGTGGGACCTTCGTCACGCCCCGGGGCGAATGCCGACCATGGGGGCGTGACCGCCGAGACGAGCCCCGAAGCGCTGGCCGCCCCCCACGCCGCGCCCGCGAGCCGCTGGATCGAGCTGCTCGCCCTCTACCTGGTCGCGCCCGCGGCCTACGCCGCCTGGGGCCTCGAGATCGTGCGGCCCATCCCCATCGTCATCGGTGCTTCGCTGGCCGCCTGGTGGACGCTCCGTCGCGACCCGAGCTTCGACCGCGGGGAGCTCTGGCGCTGGAGCGCGGTGCGCGAGGCCTTCCCCGGCATCGCTCTCCGGGTGCTCGCGGGCGGCCTCGCCCTCGTCGGCCTCGTGCTCGTGACGGCCCCGGAGAGCTTCCTCGATTTCCCGCGGCAGCGCCCGCTGCTCTGGGCCTTCGTGATGGTCGCCTATCCGATCTTCAGCGTGTACGCGCAGGAGCTCCTCTGGCGGACCTTCTTCTTCCATCGCTACGCGCCGATCCTCTCGGAGCGCGCGCTGTGGATCGCCTCCGGGCTGCTCTTCGGCTTCATGCACGTGGTCTTCCGGCACTGGATCGCCGTCGCCGCCACGCTCGTGGGCGGGCTCTTCTTCGCCTGGAGCTATCGGCGCCATCGCTCGCTGGCGGCGGTCTGCGTGGAGCACGCGCTCTTCGGCTGCCTGCTCTTCACCATCGGCCTCGGGACCTATTTCTACTCCGGGGCCGCCGCTCTGCGCTGACTCCGGCGCTTTGCTAGGGTCGCGCTTCATGGCGGCCGCGGACCACGAGGCGTTTCGTCGGCGCCGCTACTTCGGGTCGCTCGACGGGGTGAGGGCCCTGAGCATCGTCGCCGTCGTCTGGCACCACAGCGACCAAGCGTCCGCCGACGCGCCGCTCTTCTTTCAGCGGGGCTTCCTCGGCGTCGACATGTTCTTCGTCCTGAGCGGCTTCTTGATCGTCACGCTCCTCCTGCGGGAGCGCGAGCGCGAGGGCACCATCTCGCTGGTGGGCTTCTACGGGCGTCGGTCGCTCCGCATCTTCCCGCTCTTCTACGCGCTGCTCTTCGCCCTCTCGCTCCTCGCCGTCGCGCGCCCGGCCTCGAGCCTCGGCCGCGTCTGGTTCGACGAGCTGCCCTACGTCGCCCTCTACCTGGCGAACTGGGTCGAGGTGTCGACGATGATGGCCATCGCCTGGTCGCTGGCCGCCGAAGAGCAGTTCTACCTCTTCTGGCCACCGCTCGAGCGTTTCGCTCCGAGCCTCGCGATGCCCGTGCTCGTCGGCGTCGTGGCGCTCAGCGAGGCCATCCAGATCGGCTGGCTCGACGGGCCCCTCGAGGCCGCCGTGGGCTGGGGGCCCGACGAGCCAGAGATGCTCCGCGGGTCCACCTTCGCGCCGATCCTCCTCGGCGTGCTCTTGGCCCATGCGATGCACGGTGAGTCCGGGTTTCGCGCGGTCCGGAGGCTCGTCGGCCATCGCCTCGCTCCGGTGGCGCTCGGGCTCGCGATCCTCGGGACCATCGCCGCCGTGCCGCCGGACATCCGCGGCTGGGCGCGGCCAACCATCCACCTGCTCATGATGCTCTTCCTCGCCTCCCTCGTGGTGCGCGAGGACCACGCGCTCCGGCGCCCCATGGGCTGGTGGGCCGTTCGCCGCATCGGGATCGTGAGCTACGGGATGTACCTGCTCCACATGATCGCGACGGACCTCGTGGGGCGCGCCCTCGGCGCGAGCGGCCTGGACTTCCCGGGCGACCATTTCCTGCTCAGCCTCGCGCTCACGTGGGGCATGGCCGAGCTCAGCTTCGCCTACTTCGAAAAGCCCTTCCTTCGCATGAAGAGCCGCTTCTCGGCCCGTTCCGCTACGCCACGTCGAGCGTGAGCGCGAGGTGACCGGGGCGCGTCCAGGAGACGCGGGCCGCGTCGGCGCGCGGCGCCATGCGCCCGAGCAGCTCGAGCTCCACCGGCGTGAAGAAGCGCCGGTAGCTCACGACCCCATCGTGGACGAAGTCGAGGCTCCGGAAGAGCGTCAGCCCCGCGAGGGTCATCGCGCCGGCGCTGAGCGCGCTGCGGTACCCGTCGAGCACCACCACGGCGCGCTCCGCGGCCCGGGCCGCCTCTTCGACCATCAGCGTGACGTCACCGCTCGGGAAGCGATGGAGCGCCCCGGCGCTGGTCACGACGTCGAAGCGCCCCGTCGCCTCGCGCAGGTCGAGGGGGTGGAGACGCTCGAAACGGACCTCCAGCCCCTCCGCCAGCGCCGCCTCCCGCCCCGCGTCGAGCGCCCCGACGTCCGTATCGCTGCACACCACGTCGAGGCCCAGGCCGAGCTCGTTCGAGTGCCGGGCGAGCGTCCGGGAGAACGCCCCGGAGCCCCCGGCGAGCTCGAGCACGGCGGCTCCCGGCCGCAGGTGGGGCGCCAGGAGCCCGAGGAAGGCCTCGTGGGTGCCCGTGAGGTCGTGAAAGCGGTCGAGCCGGGCGCCGAGGCGGGCCTTCCGGGTCGGCTCCACGGCCGGGTCGCTGGCGCGCTCTCCCCGCCGCGTGCGCCAGCGGTCGTCGATGCGGGCGAGGAGCGCGTGGCGTGCGCCGGCCGTCGCGGGGAGGGCCACGCGGAGGTCTTCGAGCGCGTTCGTCGCCAGCTGGGCGAGGCGCCGGCGGGCCTCCACGTCCCCGGCCTCGAGCCCCTCGCGGAGCCGGAGCGCCAGCGGCCTCAGCCGCGCCAGGACCTCGTCGGCGATCTGCTGCCGCGCCGGCTCGAGCACGTGGCCGAAGGGCGGCCGCACGCTGCGCCGGGCCAGGGCCCGGGTGACATGACGGAGCGGCGCCGGAATCAGGTCCACGGCATGGACCCGGTCAGCGTTGGCGCTGCTTGCGCTCGCGCTCGACCTGCTCCTTGTACTCCACGCTGTAGCGGGTCCAAGGGCGGAGCTCGAGGCGCCGCGTGGCGATGGGCTCGCCCGTGCCTTCGCAGACGCCGTACTCACCGTCGCGCATCTTCTCGAGCGCGTTGGTGATCTCGCCGAGGAGCTTACGCTCCTTGTCAGCGAAGCGCATCAGGTACGCCTGCTCCGTGTGGCGCTGGGCCACGTCCATCTCGTCGCTGAGGGGGTCGACGTTCGAGATGGCGTCGTTGAGGTGCTCGCCACCGCGCTTGCGCACGGAGTCGCGCTTCTCGAGGAGCGCCTCGTAGAGCGCCTGGAGCTGCTTCTTCGTCAGCTCCGCGTCCTCGTGGGCCCGCGGCGTGAAGGCGAACTCGCCCGTCGGCGCGGCCTTGGCCGCGCTCGCCTTCGTGGCCTTCTTCGTCGCCTTCGACGCGGCGGTCTTCGGCGCGGCCTTCTTGGCGGTCTTCTTCGTGACCTTCTTGGCCGGGGCCTTCTTCTTGGTCGTCTTTTTGGTCGCCATGATGGTCGGGTTGCGCCGAAGGGAAAATCCGAGGCGTGCCTGGATGCCACAGAGCCCAGGGAAACGCAACGTCGCGATGCCTGGGCTCGCGCACCTCCAGCGGACGCCCTAAGACAGCGAAGGATGGCCGATCGTTACGAGCGCACGCGCGGCGATGGCCCCCACGCGCCCCGGAGGGCGGCCTGATGCCGATCGACGAGAGCCTCCCTTTCCACCCGCTGCGCATCGCGCTGCTGACGGTGAGTGACACGCGGACCCTCGCGACCGACGAGAGCGGCGCGATCCTCGAAGCGCGTGTCCGCAATCATGGACACGAGGTGACCCGGCGGGAGCTGGTGAAGGACGACGCGGATCTCATCGCCACGAAGCTCGAGGCCTGGTGCGACGCCGAGGACGTGGACGTGATCATCACGACCGGCGGCACGGGGCTCACGGGGCGGGACGTCACGCCGGAGGCGTTCGCTCGCGTCTGGGAGAAGGAGATCCCGGGCTTCGGGGAGCTCTTCCGCTGGCTCAGCTTCCAGAAGATCGGGACCTCGACGGTGCAGAGCCGGGCGACGGCGGGGGTCGCCCGGGGCACTTACCTCTTCGCGCTCCCGGGCTCCAAGGGGGCCGTGAAGGACGGCTGGGACGGCATTCTCGAGACCCAGCTCGACAACCGTCATCGCCCCTGTAACTTCGCCGAGCTCGTACCGCGCCTCCGCGAGCGCTAGCAGACCGAGCTCAGCGCGCGAGGACGACCCAGTCGCCGCTGTCGCCGTCGAAGGCCACCACCGCACGCCCGAAGCGCAGCGTCGCGTAGCCCGTGCCGGACGCGTCCGGGGCCGTCAGCTGGACCACCGCGCCCGGCATGGGGTGCCGCGCCAGCTCGGTCCCCGTCGCGCCCGCGAGGGCGACCACGTTCCGGCCATCGCCGATCCACCACTGCCCGTCCGCCCAGCCGAGGTCCCCCTCGAGGCCGCCACCGAGCGTGTCCGCCGCCGCGTCGAGGGACGCGAGCTCCCGGGCCGCGCCGCCGCGGTCGACGACCCAGAGGGTGCTGCGACCGTCCTCGCGGGTGACGACGCCGAAGGTATCGGCCTCGGCATCGTGGGCGACCGCCACGACCGCTCCCTCCGGGAGGCGCGCGATCTCGCGGAAAGAGCCGAGGTCCGGGAGGTCCCAGGCGCGGAGGGTCCGCCGGTCGGACGCGACCTCGAGGAGCTCCTCCGGGCGCCCGGAGGCGGCGTGCACCACGGCGACGTCCACGCGGAGGCCCTCGCCGCGGGGCGGCTCGAAGACGTAGGCCGCGCCCGAGGGGCCATCGAGGTCCAGCGTCGTGAGGCTGCCGTCGGCGGCCGCGACGAGGAGCTGAGCGCCCCCGGAGGTCAGGGCCGCCGCGCGCCAGGTCTCCCCCAGCCGTGAGGTCCGGGCGATGCGGGGACCGCCGGCCGCGCCGAGCGCGAGCTCGATGGCGACGTTGGCCTCGGCGGCGACGAGCCGGCCGGCCCCGGCGGCCAGCGCCCCGGGATGCCGAAGCGTCGCTCCACGCCCGACCGAGCCCGGGTAGAGGAAGGTGCTCCCGATGCGCGGCTCGTCGCCGGCCGGGAGCGTGGCTTCCGCGAGGAGGTCGGCGGGCGTCCCCTCGGCGTCGAGGGGGACGAAGACCAGCTCCCCGGTGTCGTCGCGGAGCACGAAGTCCGACGGGCCCCGCAGGCTCGGCGCCGTCGCCGGGCGCCAGCTCTCGATGGCCAGGGGACCCGTGCGCAGGGAGCCGTCGTAGGTCACCCAGGTGAGGTCGGCGAAGCCCGTCGGTCCGGCCAGGTGCCGATCTCCGTTCGCGTCGAAGCGAAGCCGCGAGCTCGCCATGAGCTGGTCCCGGCTCAGGTCCGCGAAGCCCGTCGTGGTGCGCGTGTCGAGGTCCCAGAAGGTGCCGGGCAGGCGCGTCCCGGCCACGAGGGCCTCGTCACGCACGGGGTCGTAGCTGACGACCTCGGCCTCGCGGATCTGCGCCCGGATGGCCCCGGTCCGTTCGTCCAGGAGGAGGACGCCGGCGGAGACCGGCGCGACCAGCACCTCCCGGGGCGCCGCGCGCACGGCAAGCGTGTGGGGCCGCGCGTCCTCGGCCAGCTCGGCGAAGACGACCACGTCCCCCCCGTCGTAGCTGGCGATGCCCGTCTCCCCCGTGCGCGCCAGCCGCCCCGCCATGTAGGTGATCCCGCCGCGGGCGGCGAGGGCGCTCACCTCGGAGAAGGTCTCGCGCGCGTCCACCCGAAGCGCCGTGGACCCCGTCCTCGGGTCGTAGGCGAGGATGCGCGCTCCCGCCGGCTCGTCCGCCAGGAGCAGCACGCCCGCGGCGTCGTCCCAGCTGAGGGCCGAGATGGAGCGCGGCACCACGGAGCGGGTCACCTCCGTGAGGGGAAGGCGAACCGGCCCCACCACGGCCACCACGGATTGTGCGCCGGGGCTCAGCGGCACCTGCGCCGACCACACCTCGCGGGCGTCGTCGTAGGTCGCGCTCGTGTCGCCGAAAGGGGTCTGGAAGACGACGCGCTCCGACGCATCGACGGAGAGGCGGGCGCGGACCGTGAGCGCCTCGGCCTCCGTGACGCCCGGCGCCGGCGGGAAGAGCACCTCGCCCTCGAGGATGCGCTCGTGGGGGAAGGACGCGCTGCACGCGGAGCGGTTCCCCGCCTCGTCCTTGGCCTGCGCCGCGAGGTGGAAGAGGCCGAAGGGCATCAGGACGTTCGCCCGGAAAGTCCCGTCCATGGCCACCGGCACCTCGGCCACGGGCGAGCTCCGGCACTCGTCGTCGAGGAAGACCTCGATCTGCGAGCCCTGCTCGCCGCGCCCGACGACCGTGATGCGCGCCTCCGTCGCCGGGGACTCCGGCAGCGTCGCGTCGATGATGGGCGTGGCCGGGCCCTCGGCGTCGTAGACGTAGGCGAGGGGGTCGCTGCAGGGGCTCTCGCTCCGGCCCGGAAGGAGCGCGCGGGCGGAGAGCCAGGTGCGCCCCGGTGCGACGCCCACGGCGGCGGCGAAGCTCCCGTCCGGCCCCGCCGTCGTGACCAGCTCGGAGTCGCCGGTGCACGTCGGGTCGTCGAAGAGCGTCACCTCGGCGCCGGCCGGCGCCTCGCCCTCGACGCGCGGGAAGGCCGTCGCCCCCGGCGAGGCCGGCACGGTGCGGAGGAGCGCCGGGGCTTCCGTCGGGAGCGGGGTCTCCCCGAGATCCGTCGGCATCGCCGCGTCGCTCGCCCCGCCGTCCGCCTCCGCGTCCGGCGTCCCCCCGTCGACCGGATCCACCGTCGCGGTGCCGACGACGGCCTCGGACGAGCATCCGAGCGCCGTCGCGAGCGCGAGCGCAGCGAGGAGCCGATAAGCCATGAAGGCCACGAGTCTAGCACCGCAGACCGATTCATCCGAGAGCCGAGCGGGCGTTCGTTTCCCGGACGCCGATCGGGCCGGTGAAGCGCCCTCAGAACTTGCCGGCGTTCACGGTCTCCTCGGGCGGCGGCACGGGCTCGGCGGCGTCCCAGTGCTCGACGATCTTCCCGTTTTCGCAGCGGAAGAGGTCCATCTGCGCGTAGGGCTGGCCCTCCCAGCGGGCCTTGCTGAAGGTCGCGACGAAGTTGCCCTGCGCGACGCAGAGCACGATCTCGTCGTAGAAGAGCTTCCGATCCGGCGCGCCGAGCACGGCCTGGAAGGCGGCGAGACCGTCCGGGACCTCCTTGTTGTGCTGCCGGTAGTCCTCGGCGACGTAGTCGGGCGCCTTCGAGAGGTCGCCCCCTTCCATGAGGAGGTCCCGGAGCATCGCGCGCACGAGCGCTTCGTTCTCCGCCGTGCGCTCGAGGTCCGTGACCTCCGTCGGGCCGTCCACCTGCGTCCGGCCCGAGGGCCCCGGGCCGACGAAGGGCGTGATCACGTCCCAATGCTCGACGACGAGGCCCTCGTCGTCCGTGTCGAACATGTCCATGGTCACCCACTCGGCCTCGCCCTCGTTGAGGCTCTGGTAGGCGTGGAGGAACACGTGGCGGCCGTCGTCGAGGGCCCGGAGGACGCGGATGTCGCGCTTCGGGTTCCGCTCGAGGAAGCCCGTGAAGAACTCGACGAAGCCCTCGGGACCGTCGGGTACGCCGGTGCTGTGCTGCGTGTAGCGCTCGCCCGTGTAGCGAGCGACGGCCTCCGCTGGATGGCCGTCGCGGATGCCGTGGAAATAGAGGCCCTTCGCACACTCGAGTCGCTTGCTCATCACCGTCTCCTTCCGCCCCCACGCCGGAAGCTAGGCGAGGACGCGCGGCCGACCCTTGTCGCGATCGGCACGCGTCCATGCGTGGAGCGCATGGTTCGTCGTCAGAGCCCCCTCCGCCGTGGTCCCCTCCCCGCATGAGCCGCACGCCCCTCGACGGTCTCGACCTCAACCTGCTCGTCACGCTCCGGGCGCTCCTCCAGGAGGTCAGCGTCACGCGCGCGGCCTCGCTCCTCGGCCAGACGCAGCCCACGGTGAGCCGCGCCCTCGGCACGCTGCGGACCGCCATGGGCGACGAGCTCCTCGTGCGCTCCGGCCGAGGCATGGTGCTGACGCCCCTGGGTGAGGCGCTCCGGCCGGCGCTCGAGCGCGCCCTCACGGCCCTCGATCGGCTCCCGGAAGCCGGCGCCTTCGACCCGGCGACGGACCGCCGGGCGTTTCGCATCGTGCTGCCGGATCTCCTCGGCGCGGAGCTTCTCCCGGCGCTCGTCCGGCGCCTCGGCGACGCCCCGGGCGTGACCCTCGAGGTCCTGGGCAGCGAGCGCGATCTGGCGCGGGAGCTCCTCGCCGAGCGCGTGGACCTCTCCGTGGGTGCCCTCGAGGTCGCCGACGCGGCCTTTCGGAGCGAGGCGATCGCGTCCATCGGCTGGCGCCTCGTGCACGCGGAGGGGAGCCCCTGCCCGGACGTCGACGCCTGGCTCGCTGCGCCCCACGTGAAGCTGATCCCCGCCGAGGAGGGCGGCACGCCGGGTCACCTCGACGCCTTCCTCGCGGCGCGCGGCGCCAGCCGCCAGGTGCCCCTCCACGTCAGCTACCTGGCGGCGCTCCCCGGTCTCCTGGCCGGCGGCCCCTTCGTCTGCACGCGTCCGGCCGCGGCGGCGCGATGGGTCGCCACGCGCGAGGGCGTGCAGGTCAGTCCCCACCCGCTCGGCGACGAGCTCCCGCGCCTTCCCGTATGCAGCACCTGGCACGCCGCCCGGGAGGACGACGCGGCCCATCGCTGGCTCCGCGCCCGCGTCGCGG
>JBCDGX010000200.1:0-9122 GCA_038750805.1 Myxococcota bacterium | reverse complement strand
GGTGTGGCGATCACGAGGGCGCGTGGTGTGTGCACCACCGGCAGGTCTGGGGACGGCCGCTGCCGCCGCTGGCCCCGGCACAGACGGCGCTGGGCGCGCTCTCCCCACTCTTCTGGCACCCGCACAGCTACGTCGGGCGCCACCACTCCGGGCTCGGTTTCGCGGGCGACACGTTGGTCGAGGCGGTGCTCGCGGGGCCGGGCGTGACGGACGCGACGCTCGCCTGGCTCACCCCCGAGGCAGCGGCCGCGTGCGGCTCCCTCCACACGCTGACCCTCGCGGAAACGGCCGTCTCGGACGACGCCGTCGCTCGCCTTCGCGCGCTCCTACCGAGCACCGAGGTGGAGGTGCGCACGACGCCGCTCACGCGTTGGGAGACGCCCTACGAGGTCGTGCGGGGTGGGCGCTGGGGCGCGTTCCTTCGCACGCTGCGTGGGATCTTCGGCTTGCGCCGATGAGGGCGCGAGGGACCGCGCTCCTGCGTCAGCGGTCCTCGAGAGCCAGCGGTGGGTCGGGGACGCGAGGGGAGCCAGTGGCGGAATAGCGAGCCCGGCTCGGTCCGTCGTCAGGCCCGATGGACGTGACTTCCGGACGCTGGTGGTGCGCGGTCGTCGTGTTTGCGAGCTGTCTCGCAATCGGCGCGTGCCATTCCCGTAGGGGGCGCCCGCATCGCGCTCCGCCGCCCTCTCGCCCGGTGGTGAGCGAGTCGACCATCCCCACGGCGCGCGTCTTCGTGAAGTCCGGGGGCTATTGGGAGGCGCCTGGCGGCGGCGCCGGCTGGCTACGCCTCATCTCGGACCGCACCTGTGGGCGCGAGCATTGCTACCTCTCGCTCCGCCTCGAGTGGATGCGCATGGGCGCGGACGGGCCAGTAGTGGCCGACGCCACCTCGCTGGAGACCGCCGTCGTGGGTCGAGTCCGGGACGCTCACTTCGGGGGTGGCCGACGCATGCCGACGCGAGGCGTCGGCCTTCGTCTCGCGGCCGAGGATCCGCGCGGGCGTGCATGGGCCGTCCTAAGCGACGCCTGTCTCGTGCTGGGGGAGCCAGGGGAGGCGACGCTCGAAGCCGTCGCCTGCAGGGATCGGCAGCGTGGAGCGCGGGGTGCGGGCGAGCGCTTCGTACTCCGCGCGGATGACGGATCGACGCTCGCCCTGCGACGTCTCGCCTGGCGGCCGGACCGCGTCCTCGATGGTCCAACGCCCGACGACTTCTTCGCGCCGAGCGGCTCGACCTACTTCGCGTCCGCGCGTCAGCTCCTACTGCACTACCGAACGGACGAAGTCGTCGACGTGGCCGTCGTGCCGGGGAGGCGTGGCCGGCAGCTCCTGGCAGTGCATTGGTCGAAGGGACCGCCGGGAACCTGCGTCTGGTCCGAGGAGCTGCACCTCTACCTGCTGCTCTCGGGCCTCGACCCGGAGGATGATGTGCTCCTTCGCCTCCCCACGGTCCCCTTGGCGAACTACCTCGACTGCGCGGAGGGGCCGCGGCTCTCGTGCGGCTGCGGGACCTGGCGCGCTCGCTGGAGCGTCGAGCTCCGGGGCGCCGACGAGATCGTGCTCGTTACCCATCCCGAGGCCGAGACTGAGCGCGAGGGCGCGGCGGCGCCCCCACCCCCGACAGAGGTCCAACTCTGACGCCTCGGTTCCCCGCCCCGACTGCCTGAGCGGGGTTTCTCGCTGCGCGCCCGCACCGGGCCCTGCTACCCCTCGGCCATGACCACGCCGACCGCGGTGCTCGCCAGCACGGGCCTCTTCACGCCGCCGGAGTCGATCTCCAACGAGGAGCTCGTCGCGAGCTTCAACGCCTGGGTCGAGCGCTACAACGCCGAGCACGCCGAGGCGATCGCGGCAGGCGAGCTCGAGGCGAAGGCGCCCTCGTCGGCGCCCTTCATCGAGAAGGCGAGCGGCATCGGCTCGCGCTTCGTGATGGACAAGGCCGGCATCCTCGACATCGAGCGCATGCGGCCCCGGCTCCGGCGCCGGCCGAACGAGGAGCTCTCGATCCTGGCGGAGATGGGCGTGAACGCGGCGAAGGACGCGCTCGCCCGCGCGGGACGCACGCCCGCGGACGTCGACGGCGTCATCGTCGCGTGCTCGAACCTCCAGCGCGCCTACCCCGCCGTGGCCGTCGAGGTGCAGCACGCGCTCGGCATCGAGGGCTTCGCCTTCGACATGAACGTGGCCTGCTCGAGCGCGACCTTCGGGCTGAAGGTCGCCCTCGACATGATCCACGGGGGCACCGGCGCGATCCTCGTGGTGAACCCCGAGATCTGCACCGCCCACCTCAACTTCCGCGACCGGGACAGCCACTTCATCTTCGGCGACGTCGCGACGGCCATGCTCATCGAGCGCGGCGACCGCGAGCGCACCCGCGACGCCTGGGAGGTCATGGGCGCGCGCCTCGTCACGCGCTTCTCGAACAACATCCGGAACAACGCCGGCTTCCTCAACCGCGCCGAGGCCGAGGACGAGGCCGCGCACGCTGCGCGCATGACGGCGCCGGACACCGATCTCCTCTTCATCCAGGAGGGCCGGAAGGTCTTCAAGGACGTGGTGCCCATGGTCGCCAAGATGATCGTGGCGTTCCTCGACGAGCACCGGACCGAGCCCGCGGCGCTCCGCCGCATGTGGCTCCACCAGGCCAACCTCAACATGAACCGGCTCATCGCGAGCAAGGTCCTGGGCCGCGACGCCGAGCCCGCCGAGGCCCCGGTCATCCTCGACCGCTACGCGAACACCTCCTCGGCCGGAAGCGTCATCGCCTTCCACCAGCACCACGAGGACCTCGGCGCCGGCGACACGGGCCTTCTCTGCTCCTTCGGCGCCGGCTACAGCGTCGGCGCCGTTTTGATGCGCCGCCTCTGACGAGCTGGGTTTCCGCACCCCTCCACGACCTCGGCGACTTACCGTACTGTCCGCCTGCGGGAGAGAAGGTGGCGGAGCCCGGAGACGACTCGGATGAGCGCTTTCGTGCGCTGCTGGACATGGCGGCGAACGTCGTCGTCGCGTTGCGCGCGGACCACACCGTCTTCGAGTGGAACGAGGCCGCCACCCGGCTCTTCGGCGTGAGCCGCGAGGACGCGCTCGGGTCGAACTACGTCCAGCGCTTCCTCCCTCCCGAGCAGCGGGAGCCGGTCAGCGAGGACATCCGGAAGGTGCTCTCGGGGACGCCGACCTACGGCTATGAGGACGACGCCGTGCTCCCGGACGGCACGCGGCGAACGATGCTCTGGAACGTGACCCGCCTGCTCAGCGAGGGGGGGAACGTCGAGGGCATCCTGGCCATGGGCCAGGACATTACCGAGCGGAAGATCGCCGAGCGGCGCTTCCGCCAGATGTTCGAGCGGAGCGCCGACGGCATCCTGCTGATGCGCGTCCCGAGCGGGGTGGTGGAGTGCAACGCCGCCGCCCTCGACATGCTCGGCCTCGCCTCGAACGAGGGCCTCCGCAACGTCCACCTCGTCGAGTTCTCCCCAGAGCTCCAGCCCGACGGCGAGCCCTCCGCCGCCAAGAGCCGGCGCATGGACGCCATCGCCGAGGAGACGGGCTTCCACCGCTTCGAGTGGATGCACCAGGACGTGCACAAGCAGCCGCTGCCCGTCGAGGTCTCCCTGAGCTACCTCGGGCAGGAGGGCGGCGAGCCGCTCTTCCTCGTCACCTGGCACGACCTCCGGCCGCGGAAGCGCGCCGAGGCCGAACGCGAGCGCCTCGAGACCCGCCTCCGCCACGCGGAGCGCCTCGAGGTCGTGGGCCGCTTCGCCGGCGGCATCGCGCACGACTTCAACAACATCCTCACGGTCGTTCAGGGGAACGTCGGCTTCCTCAAGGACGAGCTCGAGGAGGTGACGCTCCCGAGCGGCGCCGAGGCCCGCGAGCTCCTCGAGGAGATCGCGACGGTCGGGGACCGGGCCCGCGCGCTGGTCCGCCAGCTCCTCGCCTTCAGCCGCCAGCAGCCCATCGAGCCCGCGCGCGTCGTGCTCGCCGAGCTCGTGCGGACGACGGAGCGGCTGCTCCGCCGGCTCATCGGCGACGAGATCCAGCTCGAGGTCGAGGTCAAGGACGAGCAGGCCGCCGTACGCGCGGACCGCGGCCAGCTCGAGCAGGTGCTCCTGAACCTCGCGCTCAACGGGCGCGACGCCATGCTCGACTCCGTGGACGGCAGCCCCGGGCGCGGGGGGACGCTGCGCGTGGTGGTCGACCGTCCCCGCGAGGGCGCCTTCGTGCGGCTCTCGGTGCAGGACGGCGGCCACGGCATGGGCTCCGAGACCCAGGCCCGCGCCTTCGAGCCCTTCTTCACGACCAAGCCCTTCGGCAAGGGGAGCGGCCTCGGCCTCTCGACGGTGCACGGGATCGTGGAGCAGGCCGGCGGCGAGGTGACGCTCGAGAGCGCGCCGGGGAAGGGCACGACCGTGCACGTCCTCCTGCCCCTCTGCGGCGAGACGCCGAGCGACGCCGAGGAGCTGCGGAGCGACGTCCCCTCGCATCTGCCCGAGCACGTGGGTGCCCGGGTGCTCCTCGTCGAGGACGAGGACGCGGTCCGGCGGACCACGCGCCGCGTGCTGGTCCGGGCGGGCCACGCGGTCGAGACGGCGCGCAACGGCGTCCTCGGGCTCGAGCGCTGGCGCGCGGAGGAGGGCGGCTTCGACGTCGTCGTGACCGACATCCGCATGCCCGAGCTGAGCGGCATCGAGCTCGCGACGCGCCTGCTCGGCGAGCGCCCGGGCCAGCCCATCGTCTTCCTCACGGGCTTCGCGGCCGACGGCATCCCCGAGGACGTCGCGCGGCACGCGCGCGTCGTGCACAAGCCCTTCCGGACGTCCGAGCTCCTCGAGGCCATCGACGCGGTGCTCCGCCCGCGTGGTGCGTGACCGACAGCCTACGCGGCGGAGCGCGCCGCGAGGCGCTCAGCGGCAAGCCGGGAAGCCGCTTCAGCGCGAACGAGCCGGGCCGACCGTCTCCTGACAGCGCGTTGGCCGAGCTACGCTCGCACAGCAGGCATGTTGTTGTCGGAACACTGGCCCAAGCTCGCCTTCCTTGCCCTTCTGGTCCTCGCCGCGTGCGCCGAGAGCCGTCGCCGCGCGCGGCAGAGCCATCACGCGCGTGCGGACGACACCAGCGGGCGTGAGGCGGACACGGCCACGGGCGTCGACAACGGGATTCCAGACGTTCCGGTTGCGGCTCCGGATGCCGTTCACGGCCGGTCGACTCCCGAGCGAGATGAGGGCGACCCGGCACCGGGGTACACGGCCCCGGACGTGGCCGTCGGTTTCGGACACGACTGCATCTGGCTCGCTGTCAGGTCCGAGTCGCCTCACGGCGTCGCGGCTGCCCTCGGACTCGATGAGCTTCATCCCATCGGATGGAGCGATGGAGTGAGGGCGGCATATGCCACTCGTGGCGTCTTCATCACGCCCGTCGTCGATGGCTTCGTGCTCGTCGTGTCCGCATCGGACCCGGCGATTCTCGAGAGCACCGACGTTGGTGCCCTCAGCGCGCGCCTAGGTACGGAGGTCCAGCACTTTGCGGCCCTCGAGATCGCGGACTGGTTCAGCTGGTCGCGTGCCGTCAGGGGGCAGCTCTTGCGGCGCGTGGATTCGCTGGATGGGGGTGTCACCGAGTTCGGCGAGATGACGCCGGTAGAAGTGACCATGGACCTTTCCGGGCCCGAGGCCTTCATTCACGAGGACGAGGTGTTCGAGGTCGCTCGCGCCTGGTCGATCGACCCCTACAGCTTCGATGAGCGGGGCACGCTCGGCCTGGGCTGGCTGGCTCCGTTGGTTTCCGCGGATTGACCCGACGAGAACACTCCCCCAGCGTCGAAGAGCGGCCGCCCCGTGACAGAGTGCCGGGCCATGCCCGCGTGCTGCTCCAAAGACGGCAACGACGACGAGGGCTCGAGGCGCATGCCCCATGACCTGCGGTCGCGAACGCCCGGGTCGTTCCTTTCGCTAAGGTGCCCCGCGTGAAGACACTTCGAGACCTCGTGGATGCCGAGGAGCCCGGGCTCCCGCTCGTGAGGGAGTGGCTCGACGATGCGTCCAACGAGGTTGAGATGCTGTGCTGCGACCCTGCTCTCGGCGACCAGACCCTCCTCGACCTGCAAGTCACGACCCGCTCGCCGATGGGAGCCATCGCTCACCGCACGGGAGGTCTCCTCATCGACGAGGGCTGGGTGCGTGTCCTGGGAGCCTCATGCAGCGCGCTCCCGCGTTCGATCACCACGTGGAACGGGATGCGTCCAGGATGCGTGCCGCGACTCGAAGGAGCCCTGCTCGTGGGTGACGACGCCGTCGGAGGGTTCTTCGCGATCAGTGGCGGTGGCATCGCCGTCCCGCCGGGCAACGTGGGCTATTACGCGCCGGACACCCTTCGCTGGGAAGACACGGGAGGCGGCTACTCCCGATGGCTCCGCTGGCTCTTCGAGGGCGACCTCGAGGCGTTCTACGAGAACGCCCGCTGGCCCGGATGGAAGGAGGAGATCCGCGCACTGCGCGGCGACCAGGGACTCCACATCTACCCGTGGCTCTTCGCCCAAGGGCCGGGTCCCGGCGAACGTAGTCGCAAGGCCGTTCCCCTCGACGAGCTGTGGGCCCTCTACGTCGAGACCCTCCCCGCGGAGCTTGGCTCGGAGAAGTAACGGGAACGGGTGCAGCCGCTCGGCGCCGTTCGGTCGGCGCGTCGGTGCGAATCCGGCCCTCGACCTCATCGGCCTTGCTCGCCTTAACGGACCCGGCGTAGCGCCTGGCCAGACCACGTCCGGGCGGCGGTACGCTCTGGCTGCGCCCGCTGCGCAGAGGCAACGTCTTCCATGCCGGATGCGCATCGATTGCTTCAACGCTACCGCTCGGGTGAGCGACACGTCGTCTGACAGCAACTCCTCGCGGCGGGCGATGCGGTCCGTGAGGAGCCGCTCCGCGACGCGGCGTGGGACGTGGCTCGAGAAGCCGTCGACCGAGTCCGCATCAACCTGACGCGCCTACGGGAACGTCTGCTCGAGCTCGGCTTCGCTTTCGCGGCACCGGAGGAGGCATTCGTCGAAGCGAAGCCCGGAGCTCGCGGGCGCCTCGACGAGCTCGAAGCGGAGCTTGGACCGCTCTCGCTGACCGGTCGTGCACGGTTCGAGGCTTTTCACAGCGTGAGCTTCGAGCAGGCGGAGGCCCAGCTCGTGGGCGAACGAGCATCGGACGGCCTCCAAGGCCTCGGGTCGCACCCCGTGCTCGTCGTGCGGCCCTTCGACGAGGGGCGTCGCGCTCTCTTGAGGTATCGCGAGCAGATCTTGAACGGAGTCGTAGGCGGCCCGGATCCGCTCGACGGCACGTATCCGCCGATGCTCTTCGTGGGACCCGTGCTCTCCAACTGCGAGACCGCCCACTTCGAGATGGGCGCCCACTCCTTCGATGACTTGCGCTTCGCGGCAGACGGCCACGACGACGCCAGCGTCTTCGGGCTCCTCCGCGACGCGTGCCGTCACGGCGGCTTCCCGTTCTGGCATCACCACCGGGCGACTGGGGTCTCGGTGCCGTGGATCCCCGAACCGGACCTCGACCGACTTCTCCCGCTCCTCACCAGGGACCTTCTCGAGTTCTGAAGCGCCCGTCGATCGTGCGCCCGTGGGTGAGCCGTTGCCGGCGGGAGTCCCGCTACGGCTGATGGTCAGGGACGCCCTCGGCGACAGCGACGTGCCGGCACTCCGGTACGGGAGCTCGATAGTGTCCGAGCACTGCGCCGCGCGTGCCGGAGATCGACTCGCGCACCGGGCAGTTCCCGACGAGGGTCGCAGGCCACGTGGCCTGCCAGCGTTCCGTAAATTGCTGCAATCGCTGCACTAAGAGCTTGTCTCCGCGCCGATCTGTGCTAACGTTCAGTATGTCTGAGGTGGTGACCTGGAGGCGCGGGCAGAAGGCGCTCTTGAAGCGCTTCTCGCGGTTGGTGCGGAGCTCGCGGGTGCTGGAGGCGGAGCTGCTCGAGGTGCTCCAGCGGGTGGAGGCCGAGAGGCTGCATGCCGTGGCGGGGTACGGGTCGCTCTTTGCGTTCTGCGTCGAGGCGCATGGGATGAGCGAGTCGCAGGCGGCCAAGCGGATTCGGGCGGCGCGGCTGGCGCGGAGGCACCCGCGCGTGCTCGGGATGCTCCGGACCGGGGAGCTGCGCCTCGGGGGGATTCACGTGCTGGGGAAGCTGCTCGATGGCTGCAGGGACCCCGACGCGGTGCTCGACCGCGCGCGGGGACGCACGGTGCGGCAGCTCGAAGCGCTGGTCGCCGAGCTTCGGCCTCGGCCCGACGTGGCGTCCTCCGTTCGGAAGTTGCCGGCGCGACGAAAGGCGGGCGGGAGCCGCGCTCCGAGCGCGTCGGTGCCGAGTGATTGCGTGGCGGGGGTCGGCGCGGGTGGTCCGCTTCAGGACGCTGGTGCCCGGCAAGTTGCCCTGGGAGCGAAGGCGGATGAAGCGCCGAGCGGAGCGCTTCCGATGCAAGCGTCCGCGGTGCCGGCGTCGAGTCGCGGCGGAAGCGCCCCTGCGAGGCGGGATCCGGACCCGATGCCCCTTCGGCCCGGCCGTTACCGGGTGACCGTGACGCTCGACGAAGCGAGCGTCGAAGCGCTTCGCGAGCTGCAGGACCTGTGCGCCCACGAGCAGCCCGACCGGGACCCGGGGCCGCTCATCGCGAAGGCCATTCGGCTCGCGCTCGCGGAGAAGCGGCGCGCGGTGCGGAAGGAACGGAAGCGGAAGCCCCGCGAGAGGAGCGCTGCGTCGACTCGACGCGCCGCGGGGAAGCCAAGCGAGGCCTCGTCGTCATCGACGACCGCTTCCGGCAGGTCGTCGCGTCGGGCGCCCGCCGCCGTCGTACGCGAGGTGTGGGCTCGGGACGGCGGCCGCTGCACCTATGTCTCGCCCGACGGGAGGCGATGCGGCGAGACGGCTTGCCTGGAGCTCGACCACGCCGTGCCCTGGGCGAAGGGCGGGGCGTCCACGACGGCCAACCTCCGACTCCGCTGCCGAACTCACAACCAGCTCGCTGCCGAAGCGTTGTTCGGCCGCAGGTTCGTGGAGGCGAAGCGCGAGGGTCGCTGCCGCGAGTCCGTCGTTGCGTATGCGCTGGGTTGCGTACGAGCCCAGTGCGGGACGG
>JBCDGX010000199.1:0-9136 GCA_038750805.1 Myxococcota bacterium | reverse complement strand
GCCGGGCGAAGAGGCCCCGCCCCCCGCGGAGGCGCCCCCCGAGGAGGCACCCCCCGCGTCTCCGGAAGAGGAGCCACCGGGCGAGGCGTCGCCCGAGGAAACGCCCCCGCCCACAGCGCCCCCCGAAGAGTCGCCGCCGCCCGAAGAGCCCACCGAGACGCCGCCCACCGAGACGCCGCCCACCGAGGCGCCGCCCGCCGCGACGCCGCCCGGGGGAGCCGCGCCCGATCCCGGCGACGCGACGCCCTTCGGCGGGCCGCCCGCCGACGCTCCGGAGGCAACGCCTCCGCCGGCCCAGGCCAGCCCGCCCAGCGACGCGCCGGCCGATCTGCCGCCCTTCCCCGCGGGCACGGAGGCGCTCCCCTTCCCCGAAGGACCGGCGGCCACGGCGCCCCCGCCGACGGAGCTGCAGGTCGTCGTCATCGAGGCCGCGCCCTACGGCGTCGACCCGGTCGTCGGCCGGCACGTGACCCAGCAGATGCGGGAGACGGCGGCGTCTCTCGGCTATCGGGTCGTCGACGCGGAGGCCACGGCGGAGGCCGCGCGCCGCCTCCGCATGCCCTACCCGCCCGCGCCCGCGGACCTCTGGCGCGTGACCTGGGTGGCCGGCGCGGAGCGCGGCGCCTTCGCGCGCGTCTGGGCGCATCAGGGCGCCTACGTGTTCGAGCTCAGCGTGGCCAGCCTCGACGGCGCCGGCCCCTTCTTCGCGCGCGGGACGAGCGGCGCCGAGGACCTCCACGCGGTCGTGGACCGACTCACGCGCGAGGCGCTTCCGCCGCCGAGCACCTACGATGGCGCCGCCGCGCAGCGCATTGCCCGAGGCGAGGCAAGCACGCCCGCCCCGGTGCGGCCGGCGGTGGTGCAGCCCCTCGCCATCGACGCGGAGCGGCCCCCGCGCGCGCGGCGCTCCCGCATCCCCACGCGCCGCTGGGACGTCGCGCTCCTCACGGAGGGCGCCGTCGGCACCTCGAGCGACGGCTTCTACAACCACATCTTCGGCATGCGCCTCGGCTTCCGCATCACGAACGCCGTGCACCTCGGCGCCTTCGCCGGCTACGCGAACCTCCGCGGCCGCAACGGGCGCGTGGGGAACATGCTCTTCTACGCGCAGATCGAGGACCGCGTGCGGGTCAGCCCGCGGACCGACGTGACGGTGCCGCTCCGCCTCGGCGTCGGCTACCTGCCCTTCAACGGGCCCTTCGTCCGGCTCTCGGCGGGCGCCAACATCCCGCTCACGCAGCGCTTCGAGCTGGGCTTCGACCTGCTCGCCCCGACCTTCTGGGTGCTGCCCGGGCGGACCGCCGTCAGCCTCGACCTCTCCGCCGAGATCATCTACCGGCTCTGAGCCGGCAGGCCGCTCAGGGGCTGATGCCGAGGCGCCGGAGCGCGTCGCAGCGTCCCTCGCGGATCGTCGAGCCCACGGCGAGCGGGTCGTCGAGCAGGAGGAGCCCCGGCGCCGCCGGGTCGTAGGCCGGCCACGAGGTGCCGGCGACGACGAGCGCCTCACCGCGCGCGAAGGCGGTCCAGGCCTGCTGCATCGCCGCCGCCACCGCCTCGTCGGCGGCGCGGGGACGGTAGCCGAGCACGTCGAAGCGCCCGAAGAGGTAGACGAGCTCGAGGCCGTGCACCGCGCCCCGGGCCCCGGCGAGCCCCGCCGGGACCCGCGTGAAGTGGTAGGCGTAGCTCGGCGCGGCGCCTCCCGCGGTGGCCCGCACGAAGCCGAGGGCCGGGCAGACGAAGGCGATGTCCCCGAGGATCGCCTCGTACGCGGCCTTCGGGCTCGCGAAGTCCTCGACGGGATAGAGCGCGAGCACGGCGTCCGCGACGCGCGGCGAGAGCTGCGCGCGCACGAGGAGCTCGAGGGCCTCCTCCGTGGGCACGGGGACCGCCGCCACGAAGGTCACGGCCTCGTCGGCGTTGCTCCCGCTGATCACCGGGACGTCCGGGGCCGCGCCGCTCGCCAGGCGCTCGAGCGCCGAGCCGGGCAGGAGCACGCCGTCTTCGACGGGCCCGACGTCCGGGAGGCCGAGGCCGCTCGCCTCCCCGACGCTCGCCGCCGCGACGAGCTCCCCGATGGGGACCTCCCGGAGGCACGCGAGCTCGGCCGCGGGATCGGCGGCGTCGGTGCAGCCGAGGGCGTCGATGCGCGGCGCGGCGCGGCCGAGGCCCGAGCGCCCCGCGCCCTCGACGGGCGGATAGCCCGTGCACCCGCCGCCCGACTGGATGATCGCCCGATGGAAGAGCCCCTCGGCATCCGGCGCCGCGAGGAGCGCGCAGATGCTCGAGCCGCCGGCGCTCTCCCCGAAGAGCGTCACGGCCTCCGGGTCCCCGCCGAAGGCGGCCACGTTCCGCTGCAGCCAGCGAAGCGCCGCGATCTGATCGCGGAGGCCGTGGTTGCCCGGCGCGCCCTCGTCGCGAAGGCCCTCGCTCACCAGGAAACCCGCGAGCCCCACGCGGTAGTTGATCGTGACGACGACGACGTCGCCCGCGCGCACCAGCGTCCGGCCATCGTAGAGCGCGACGTTGCTGCTCCCCTGGAGGAAGGCGCCGCCGTGGATGAACACCATCACCGGCCGCAGCGCCTCGCCCGGGGTGGGTGAGAACACGTTGAGGAAGAGGCAGTCCTCGTCCCCCACGAGTCTCCCACCGCCGCGCGCGTTCTGAGGACAGGCGGGGGGCGGCGCGTCGCCGGGAAGGGGCTCCGGCGCGCGCACGACGGGCGCGGGCGGCGCGAAGCGGAGCGCGCCGAGCGGCGGGGCCGCGTAGGGGATGGCCCAATGCACGCGGAGCTCGCCCTCGTCCACGCCGAGCACGACGCCGGACTCCGTGGCGACGGCCCCCTCGGGAAGCATCCCGAGGTCCGTGCCCTGGTCCGCGCCGAAATCCACGGTACCGAGGTCCGTAGCGCCGAGGTCCGTCTCCCCGAGGTCCATCGACCCCGCGTCCGCCGGAGCCCCGAGGTCCGCCGATGAGCCCGGCGCGGGCGAGCCGCAAGCGGCCAGGAGAAGGAGCGACGGAACGAGCCCGATGCAGCGATGCCAAGGCACGGGGGGAGGCTCCAACGGACTCCTGAAGCGAATCTTGCGCGCTCCGCGCCTCAGTACCCTCAGTTCCCGATGGCGACCCCGCCGGACCCGCGGATCTCCACCCCGCCGCTGTTCGAGATCTCCGTCCCGCTCGGCGCCGGCGGCGCCAGGATGGTCCCCGAGTTCGAGATCTCGTTCTCGCTCGGCGCCGGCGGCGCGACCACCTGGCCGGCGTTGCTGATGCCCACGATGGCGCCGCTGCCCGAGTTCGGCGGCGGCGGCGCGACCTCGGTCTCGGTCACCTCTCCGGCCGTCCCGACGAGCGTGAGCTCCGCCGTCAGCACCCCGGCCGGCATGGCGCCGAAGCGATGCGCGGCGATGCGGCGCTCGAGGCAGGTCCGCGTCGCCGCGGGGATGGGGCCGCTCACCCGGCTCCGGGACACGATGCCGTTGGCCGTCACGTGCGCCGTGAGACCGAGCGTCTTCCGCCCCGGATCCCCCAGCGCGCCGCAGCTCGTCGGGTCGCCCGCCGCCGCACGAAGCATGGCCTCGGTGTCCCCGGGCGCCTCGCCGGGCGGCGGCGCCTCCTCGCCTACGCGCTCCGTGTACGTGTAGGGCCCCGCGGCCGGGCCCGGCGTCGTCTGCCGACCCCGGCGGCGGCGGAAACGCGAGCCCGCCTCCGCCTTCGCCGGAGCCGGCGGCGCCACGACGGTCTGGGTGCTCGCCCCGACCGGCGCCGGCCGGGCCGGGGGCGGAGCGTCGCTCGAGAAGTCACAGGCGAGGCTCAGCGCCATGGCGCCGAGCCCCACCCCACCGAGGGCGAGACCGAAGGAGCGGATCATCCGCCCCAGCATCGCACGCCTTGGCACGCTCAGGGATCGGGCAGGATCACGCTCGCCGGCATGCTGCCCGGGCCCGTCGGCACGAGCGGGTCGACGCGGATGGGCGCGCCCCGGTTCGTGAAGAGCAGCCCGAACACGTCGGTCCCGTCGTCGGCGATGAACCAGCGATGGGCGTAGCCCTCCTCGTCGACCGGCGAGAGGAAGACCAGCTCGGAGTTGAAGTCGCCCGTCGTGCTGACTCCGATGCCGCCGATGCCGGCGGGCAGCCCGCCGCCGAGGCCCTCGGAGGACTCGCGCTCGGTCCCGAAGGTGACGATGTCGGGGATGGTGTTGAAGAGCGGCTGACCCGCCTCCCGCGGGCTCGTCCCGGCGAAGACCGTGATGCGGGCGAGCTCCACGGAGTCGGGCGCGACCTCGGAGGCGTGCACGACGCGGTTGAAGAAGCTCCCGCTCGTGAACACGTACTCGTCCTCGGCCGAGAAGACCTGCGTCTCGAGGCCCGAGCCGATGGCCGCGGCGGTGAAGAAGGTGTTCGCGTCGACGCGCTGCCCCGGCACGGTGAAGAGCGGCGGGTCCGTGGGCGCCGCGTCGCCCGCCCGCACCTCGAAGGTGTAGGTCGTCGCGAAGAGCGGCGCGTACTCGGTGCCGCTGCCGAAGGTGACGTCGTCGAAGACGAGCAGGCCACCGATGTAGAGGTCGAGGGCGCCCGCCGTCGGCGAGAGGTGCGCCACGCGCACGTAGCCCTCGGGGTCCTGGGGATCGATGCGCCCCAGGGTCCCGTCCGGCGCCAGGGTCGCCACGAAGGGCCCGGCCCCGTCGGTGACCACGGCGCCTTCCACGCTTCCGTCGGCCGGCACGTCACCGAGCTCGAAGACGAAGTCGCTGAATCCGTCGGCGTCGCCATCGATGGCCACGCGCACGGCGCCGGCCGCGAGCTCCGCTGCGGCCGTATCGCCGAGCACGGCGTCGTCGAGGATCGGCGTCGGGTCCGCAGGCGCGATGATGTCGTTCACGTCCACGGTCCCGGCGTCCCCACCGAGATGCGAGAGGCGTACGTTCACCGTGTCCCCGGCCGTGTCGCCGAAGTCGCTCTCGTAGGCCACGGCCACGAGCTCCGGCATGAAGCCGCCGCGGCCGCCGACGAGCACCGTCGTGAAGGTGTCCGCCGCCAGATCGAGGTCGAAGCGCCCGAAGCCGTCGGCGAAGCTGAGGTCCGGCTCGGCCACGTCGACGTCGTACATGCCCGGCTCGAGGGGCCGGAACGCCGTGACCTCCTCGTACTCGAAGTCCTCGAGGAGCGGGTCGATGCCCTCGTTCAGGTAGATGTCGACCAGCCCGCCGTCCGGCGAGAGGTGCGCGTAGCGAATGAACGCCCGCGGGCCGCGGATGTCGACGCGCACGTTCCGCCCGTTGCTGATCTGCAGGAGCAGGTAGGGCACGTCGCCGCCGTCCTCGAGGATGAAGAGGTTGACGTTCTGATTGTCGAAGAGCGTCGGGAGCTCGTAGATGGCGTCGGCCTCCCCGTCGTCGTCGACGTCGAGCCCGAAGATGCGGTTGCCGGCGAAGAAGCCCTGGTAGTCCGTGAGCCCCTCGTCCGGATCCTCGAGGCCCCCGACGTAGTCGATGTCGGCGATCACGCTGCGCTGCCCGAAGATGTTGGAGACGTCGAGGAGGTCGACCTGACCGAAGGAGGGCGCCGCGTGCACGACACGCATGCGGAAGGCGTTGCCACTCACGCCCCGGAAATCGTCCTCGTCGTAGACCGTCCCCAGCGTCGAAGGCGAGGCCGTGCTCTCGCCGACGATGCCGATGGTGCCGTAGGTCGTGTCGCCCATGCCGACGCCGTACTCGTCCGGCCCGACCGTGAGCACGGCGTTCTCGACGCCCATGCCCGTGGGCGCGATGGAGAAGGTCCGGTCGCCGAACTCGGCGGGCAGGAAGGCCGAGCCCTCGCCGTAGCTCAGGTTCGTCGCGAGCGGCTCGGTGCGGTTGTCCACGAAGACGTCGACGGCGCCGGTGTCCGGCGAGGCGTGCACCACGCGCACGTAGCCGGCGCGCTCGCGCTCCTCGAGCTTCTGGCCGTCGCCCTCGTCCGCCACGCGCACGAAGAAGGTCGGCGTGCGGGCGCCCATGCCCTCGCCGATGGTGTCGTCCGAGCCGATGTAGAACGTGACGACATCGCCCTCCTCGAAGGGCGGGAGGTCGAAGATGCCCGTGCCGAAGCCCGAGTTCGGGCTGATCGAGAACGTCTCGGTGCCCACGGGGATCTCGAAGAAGTCGCCGATGCCCGTCTGCTCGAGGCGCTCCGCGTTGAGGTAGCGGAAGTCGTCGACGAGCGTGTCCGTGTCGAAGGGCCCGCGCCACGCGCGGATGTCGACGATGCCGTCCTGCCCGCCGCCGAGGAAGCGGCCGGTACGCGTCCCACCGTGGATGAAGCGGACGCGGGCGTTGCCCGCCGAGGGGGCCGTGTCGTCGTCAGCGAGCACGACGCTGATCGGGAAGCGGAGGCCGTTCGGATCCGTCTCGGCGAGCTCGCCGGTGAGGACGATGGAGAGGCTCTCGTCGATGGGAATGTTCACGCCGGAGATGCGGAGCACCTCCGTGGTCGTGCCCGCCTCGACGACCACGAAGCTCCGGAAGCCGGCGCCCACGTCGATCTCCGCCGGGGACTCGCCGTTCTCGAGGCCGGCGAGGATCGGCGTCGGAAGGGGCACGCCCTCACCGTCGAGCTGGAGGACGTCGACGGCCTCGAGGTCCCGGATGAGATGCACGAAGCGCACCTGACCGAAGTCCGAGGGCCCCATGTCGACGCCCATGTCGACGCCCATGTCGACGCCCGAGTCCATGCCGAGGTCCGGGTCGCCGCCCATGTCGAGGGTGCCCATGTCCGAGCGGCCCATATCGCCGCCGGGCGCGGCGTCGTCACCGCACGCCACGAGGGCCGTCGCCGCGAGGGCGAGGACGAAAGTTCTCCATGCAAGCATCGCCAACTCCTCGGGCCGAGGGCCCGTCGGCTCATCCTCGGCGAAGGATGGGGCCTCCGCAACGTCGGCGTGACGGGCTTTGGACGTTCCTCACGGCAGTTAAGTGTGCGACGGCCAGCGCGCGACGCGGCGCTCAGAGCCCGCGGCGGTCGCAGCCGTCGGGCCTCGCCGCCGGGGGCGCCGCCGGCCCCTCGAGCAGATCCGGGGCGCAGTCGAGGTCGAAGAAGTCGAGGAGCCCGGAGCTCGTCGCGTCCCGATCCGTGAGCGCCGGTAGGCCATGCACGAGCTGCACGAAGCGGAGCACGGAGGTGTGCGAGTGCACCTCGTGGCTCACGTAGCCGGGCCTGGTCCACGGCGAGATCACAAAGAAGGGCACGCGCAGCCCGAGCACCGTGAAGGCCTCGTCACCGGGCACGGGCACGCAGGCGTCCGGCGGGGGGACGTGCTCGAGCATGCCGCCGGCCGTGTCGTAGTTGAAGAGGAGCACCATGCCCGGCCAGAGCGGGCTCGCGCGTGCCGCCTCGACGATCTCCCGGCTCCAGGCCTCGCTGAAGGCGATGTCGAAGGGCGGGTGCTCGTCGTTCCGGCTGCCCGGCACCGTCTCCAGGAAGGTGACCGGCGGGAGCGTGCCGCGCGCGAGGTCGTCGAAGAAATCGCCCATGGTGCGGATCGAGGCGCCGCCGTTCGGACGCGGCGTGATCGAGCCCGGGGCCGATAACTGCCAGCCGATGGTGTCCTGACGCGGGAAGTCCGCCGGGCTCCGTCCCGGCGAGGCGAAGCCGTCGAGGTACACCGTCCAGTCGATGCCGTTGGCCGTGAGCTGCTCGAAGAGCGAGGGCGCGAAATCGATGATGTCGTCGAAGGTGCTTTGCACCCCATGGGCCGCGCCGGTGTACTGGAAGTTGCGGTTCGACCAGGTGCCCCCGAGGGAGCTCGAGAAGTAGCGGTCGCCGATGGCGAAGGTGTCCGCGAGCCAGTGGTAGAAGGGCAGCTCCTCGCGGCCGAGGTAGCCCATCACGTAGTGGCCGTTCGTCCGCCCCGCGGCGTCGACCTCGCTCGGGAGCTGGTTGCGGTCGGCGGTGGTCACGAAGCCATCCATCGCGCCGCCATTCCATTGCGCGACCATGTCCGCCCACTGGTGCGGCGGGTCCTGCTCCGTGCAGCGATCGCTCGTGCGGAAGGCCGGGACCTCCGCGCCCGCGAGATCCCGGTTCGAAAAGCCCGGCGGCACGCCGTCCACGTCCGCTTCGGCCCCGAGGGAACCGAGCACGTGGTCGAAGCTCCGGTTCTCCTGCATGCGGATGACGATGTGCGTGAAGGGCAGGCGCGCGCGCTCCGCCTCCCCGAGGCCGAGCGTCATGTCCGCGGTCTCGCCGGCGAAGAAGCCGCAGGCCTCGCGCATCGCGCGCGTCGTATCCGTCCAGGCGACGGGCTCGCAGCTTCGAAGATCGAAGGGCGTCATGGCCGGAGGCCCCTCGTCCCCGCAGGCCGCGAGCACGAGCGCGAGAAGCAGGCAGCGCACGGGCGCAGTCTGCCGGCGACGCCCCGCCGCCGCGAGGCGCGGCCGGTCACGGGCTCGTGACGAGGGCTCAGCGCAGGATGCGGAGGCGCTTCGCGTTCTCCGCCTTGGGCGCCTTCTCGGTGCCGGCCTTGGCGAAGTGCACGCGGGCGATGGCCTCGCTCAGGCCGTCGGCGATGGCGGCGAAGGCCTGGCCCGCGCTGCTCTCCGGCGCGGCCTGAACGACGGGCGTGCCCTTGTCGCCCCACTCGCGCACGGCGGCGTCCATGGGCACCTGCCCGAGGAGCGGCGCCTCGGCGAACTCGGCGACCTTCGCGCCGCCACCGCGGCCGAAGATCTCGTGCTTCACGCCGGCCGAGTCGATGAAGTAGCTCATGTTCTCGACCACGCCGAGGATGGGCAGGTTCACCTTCTTGGCCATGGAGACGCCCTTGTAGACGTCCTGGAGCGCGACCTCCTGGGGCGTCGTGACCATCACGACGCCGGTCACGCGCATGCGCTGGGCGATGGTGAGGGCTATGTCCCCGGTGCCCGGCGGCATGTCGAGCACGAGGTAGTCGAGGGCGCCCCAGCTCACGTCCTGCACGAACTGCTGGAGCGCGCCGTGGAGCATGGGCCCGCGCCAGATCACCGCCTGCTTCGGGTCCTCGAGGAGGAAGCCGATGCTCATGAGCTTCAGCCCGAAGCGCTGATGCGGCTCGATGGTCTTGCCGTCCTTCGAGAAGGGCGTGCCCTCGATGCCGAGCATGGTCGGGATGGACGGGC
>JBCDGX010000198.1:0-9190 GCA_038750805.1 Myxococcota bacterium | reverse complement strand
TTCCCTGGAGCCGGCCCCCGCGCCCGTCGCGGCCTCGGAGGCCGCGCGGCCCGCGCCCGAGCCGGACCAGGAGCACGAGCACAAGAGCAGCGTCGCGGACACCTCGATCCGCGTGAACGTCGAGATCCTCGACACGCTCATGAACCTCGTCGGCGAGCTCGTGCTCGCCCGCAACCAGATCCTCCAGCACCACTCGACGCACGAGGACGCGAATGTGTCCGCCGCGGCGCAGCGCCTGAACCTCGTGACCAGCGAGCTCCAGGAAGGCGTCATGCGAACGCGCATGCAGCCCATCGGGCAGGTCTGGAGCAAGTTCCCGCGCGTCGTCCGCGACCTCGCCCATCAGCTCGGCAAGCAGTGCCGCATCGAGATGGAAGGCAAGGAGACGGAGCTCGATAAGACGATCCTCGAGGCCATCAAGGACCCGCTCACGCACCTCGTGCGCAACTCCGTGGACCACGGCTTCGAGACCGCCGAGGAGCGCGTCGCGCTCGGCAAGAGCCCCGAGGGGACGCTGACGCTCCGCGCCTTCCATGAGGGCGGTCAGGTCAACATCGAGATCAGCGACGACGGGAGCGGCGTCAACCTGCAGAAGGTCGCCGACAAGGCGCTCCAGCACGGGCTCATGAAGCGCGAGCAGCTCGAGCGCATGACCGAGAAGAGCCTGCTCCAGCTCATCTTCCTGCCCGGCTTCTCCACCGCCCAGAAGGTCACGAACGTGTCCGGGCGCGGCGTCGGCATGGACGTCGTGAAGACGAACATCGAGAAGATCGGCGGCACCATCGACGTGTCGAGCTCGAGCAATGGCACGACCTTCAAGATCAAGATCCCGCTGACGCTCGCTATCGTGCCGGCGCTCGTCATCTCGAGCGGCGGCGACCGCTACGCGATCCCCCAGGTGAACCTCGTCGAGCTGGTTCGGCTCGAGGAGGAGCAGCAGGCGCAGATCGAGCGCATCAACGGGACGCCGGTCTACCGCCTCCGCGGCAACCTGCTGCCCCTCGTATTCCTCAACGAGGAGCTCCGCGTCGAGCGCATGGACGTGGAGGATACGGGCATCCACATCGCCGTCCTCCAGGCCGGGGACGAGCTCTTCGGGCTCGTCGTGGAGCAGATCCACGACACCGAGGAGATCGTGGTCAAGCCGCTCAGCCCGCACCTCAAGAGCATCGAGGCCTTCAGCGGCGCGACGATCATGGGCGATGGGCGCGTGGCGCTCATCCTCGACACGATGGGCCTCGCGGCCAAGGCGGGTCTCGCCTCGAAGGACCAGGACGCGGCCTTCGACGTCGACGTCGAGCAGGACGACGCGGCGGCCCTCGACGAGACGCTGCTGCTCTTCGAGGTCGCGGACGAGCGCGTGGTGGGCGTTCCGCTCGCGCACGTGCAGCGCCTCGAGGAGTTCCCGGCGACGCGCGTCGAGCGCGCCGGCCGCTCCGAGGTCGTCCAGTACCGCGAGCAGATCATGCCGCTCACGGACCTCGGTCAGGTCCTCTTCGGGCACCCGCCGCCGCCGCGCGTTCGGCAGGACGGTCAGCCCACCACGCTCCAGGTCATCGTCTGCCAGCGCGAGGGCTTCACGCTCGGGCTCGTCGTCGACCGCCTCATCGAAATCGTCGAGGAGCGCGTCTCCCTCGACCCCGTGGGACGCCGCCATGGTGTCGTCGGCTCGGCCGTCGTTCAGGGGCGCGTCATCGAGATGGTGGACGTGGAGGCCGTGATCGGAGACGCCGCTCCCGGCCTCTCCACCGGTGTGTGATCGGAAGGAAGCGTCATGGAGAACACCGACGGTCTCACTCAGTACTGCACCTTCCATCTCGGCGGTCTCTTCCTCGGAATCTCCGTGGACAGCGTGCAGGAGGTCATCCGCTACCAGGAGATGACGCGTGTGCCCCTCGCCGCCGAAACGGTGCGCGGCCTCATCAATCTCCGGGGTCAGATCGTGACGGCCATCGACCTGCGTACGCGCTTCGGTCTCCCGCCGCGGGACGAGCTCCCGATGAACGTCGTCGTGCGCACCGATGACGACGCGATCTCCTTCCTCGTCGACGAGATCGGCGACGTGCTCGAGGTGGCCGACGACCGCGTCGAGCCGCCGCCGGCAACGCTCACGGGCGTGACCCGCGAGCTCGTCCGCAAGGTCTGCAAGCTGGATGGTCGCCTCCTCCTCATCCTGGACACGGCCCTCGCAGCCCACGCCAGCGGCGAGGTGCACGCCGCCGCCTGACGCCGCGGTCCCACCGGAGCGTGGGGGTGGCCGTGGTGGTTCGGGCTTTCGAGATTCCGCCGTAACCCCTTGAGGAAGCGGCTTTCGCCGAAGAGAAAGACGATCATGCGAGCGCTAGTCATCGACGACTCCAAGACCATTCGTCGCCTGCTGTCGAAGATGCTTGCGGACGTCGGGTTCAACGAGGTCTACGAGGCCGGCAACGGCGTCGAAGCCCTGGACGTTCTCCGGAAGATTGAGCGGCCGCACCTCGCGCTCGTCGACTGGAACATGCCGGAGATGGATGGCTACACGCTCATCCGCATGGTCCGTAAGCGCTCCGACTTCAACGACATGCGCATCATGATGGTCACCACCGAGACCGAGCTCTCGCGGGTGACCGACGCGCTCGAAGCGGGCGCGGACGAGTACGTCATGAAGCCCTTCACGCGTGACGTGATCCTGGAGAAGCTCCACCTCCTCGGCTTCGGGAACGCTTCGGCGGCGGAGTGAGCGCCGTGCAACCGCTCCGCGTCCTCGTCGTCGACGACTCGGTGACCATCCGTCGCTTGGTGAGCGACGGGCTCACCAAGGAGCCGGACATCGAGGTCGTCGGCACCGCGTCCAACGGGCGCCTCGCCATCATGAAGGTGCCGCTGCTCCGGCCGGACGTCATCATCATGGACGTCGACATGCCCGAGATGAACGGTCTCGAGGCAGTCACGGAGCTTCGTCGGCAGGGCAACGCCACGCCGATCCTCATGTTCTCCGCGCTCACGCAGGACGGCGCGAAGGTCGCGCTCGACGCCATCGCCCGGGGCGCGAACGACTGCCTCGGCAAGCCCAGCGGTGGGCTCCAGAAGTCGATGGAGTACCTGCAGGAGAACGTCGTCCCGGCCCTCCGCGCGATCGCGGGGCGACCGACGTCCCTTGCGCCGGGGCCGCGCCGTTCCCTTCGCGCGCGCCCGCGTCCGCCCTCGACAGGGCCCGCGCCTCGCGCCGACGCCCTGCTCATCGGAACGTCCACGGGGGGGCCGAACGCGCTCAACGAGCTGCTCCCGAAGCTCCCGGGGGACTTCCCGGTTCCCGTGCTCCTCACGCAGCACATGCCCCCGGTGTTCACGGGTATCCTGGCGCAGCGCCTCGACGCGCGCTGCCCCCTGAGCGTCTCCGAGGCCAAGGACGGCGACGCCATCGTGGCCGGTCGCGTCCTCGTCGCTCCCGGGGACTTCCACATGGAGGTCGACGGTCCGCCGTCCGCGCCCGTCGTTCGCCTCACCCAGGGCCCGAAGGAGAACTCCTGCCGTCCGGCCGTCGACGTGATGTTCCGCTCCGCGGTCGAGCGCTGGCACGCGAACCTGCTCGGCGTCGTGATGACCGGCATGGGCCGGGACGGTGCGAGAGGCTCGGAGGCCATCGTGGCCGCCGGCGGCCGCGTGATCACGCAGGACCAGGCCACCAGCGTGGTCTACGGGATGCCCCGGCACGTCCACGAGGGCGGCTTCTCCGACGGCATCTTCCCGCTCGCAGAGCTCGCCGGCGAGATCGTGAAGCGCGTCGCCCAGCGGCGCGGCGCCTCCGTCGCCCGGGGGAGGGTCGCGTGATCGAAGCGCGCGACTTCGATCTGGTTCGGGAGCTCGTGCGGAAGGCCGCGGGCATCGTGCTCGAGGACGGCAAGGAGTACCTCGTCGACACGCGGCTGAGCTCGTCCTGTCGGCGCCTCGGCATCGAAAGCCCCGCCGCCCTCATCGACAAGGTGCGCAAGGGCGACGCCGCGATGACCAAGGAGGTCGTCGAGGCGCTGACCACGAACGAGACCTCGTGGTTCCGCGACCCGCGCGTCTACACGGCCCTCGAGACCGGCGTCTTCCCGGCGCTCCTGCGCGAGCGCCAGAGCGAGCGCAAGCTCCGCATCTGGAGCGCCGCCTGCAGCACCGGCCAGGAGCCCTACACGCTCGGCATCATGCTCCTCGACGAGTTCCCCCAGGCCAGCGGCTGGGACGTCGAGATCGTCGCCACGGACCTCGACACGCAGGTGCTCGCGAAGGCCCGGGAGGGTCAATACAACCAGCTCGAGGTGAACCGCGGGCTGCCGGTCCGGACGCTCATCAAGCACTTCGAGCGCGAGGGCCGCGCCTTCCGGGCGAAGGACACGCTCCGGAGCATGGTCGACTTCCGGCAGCTCAACCTCATCGAGGACGTCTACCCCGATGGGCCCTTCGACCTCGTGCTGATCCGGAACGTCCTGATCTACTTCGACCTCGAGACGAAGCGCGCCGTGCTCGACAAGGTGCTTCGGCGCCTCGCGCCGGACGGCTACGTCGTGCTCGGTGGCGCCGAGACCACGCTGAACGTGCATGACGGCTACGGCCGCGAGCGCGTGGCCGAAGCGACCGTCTACCGGCCGAAGGCGCTCCTCGCGAAGGCGAGCTGAGCCCTCTCAGCCGAGCGTCCGGAGGCGCCGCCGCTGCTCGCGGAGCTCGACGTTCCCGAGCTGGCCGCAGGCCGCCATCACGGACCGGCCCTTCGTCACACGCCGACGCACCGGCAGGCCCTCGTCGCGCAGCCAGCCGATGAAGCGGTCGACTTCCTCGTCGCTCGGCGCGCGCGTGAGCGGCGCGTTCCCCGGGTTGTAGGGGATCACGTTTAGCATCACGCGCTCGATGGGCGCACAGAAGGCGGCGACGAGCGCGGCGTCCTCCCGCGCGTCGTTCAGCCCGGGCATGAGGCAGTAGTTCACGCCCAGGGTGAAGTTTCGCCGCGGCCGGTACGCGGCAAGCTCGGCCTGGAGCTCCGCGAGGGGCGTCTTCCGGTTCACGGGCATGAGCTTGCTCCGCCGCGCGTCGTCCGGGGCGTTCAGGCTCACGCTGAGGTTGAGGCGCTTGAAGCCTGCGGCGCGCAGGCGCCGGAGCCCCTCGAGGTGGCCCACGGTGCAGATGGTCATGCGCTCCTGCCCCATCGCGAGCCCGCTCGGGTCGTTGAGGACACGGAGCGCCTGGAGGACGGCGTCGGCGTTGTCGAGGGCTTCTCCCATGCCCATGAAGACCACGTTCCGTACGTCCCAGCCGAGCACCTGCCGGGCCACGAGGATCTGCCCGACGATCTCCTCGGCGCGGAGGTGCCGGAGGAGGCCCATGCGGCCGGTCTCGCAGAAGGCGCAGCCCATCTTGCAGCCGACCTGGCTCGAGATGCAGAGCGTGTGGCGCCCGCGTCCCATGGGGATCCAGACGCACTCGTGCTCGAGGCCGTCCGGCGTGCGGAGCACGGCCTTCGCCGTCGTACCGGTCTCGCCCTCTTCCCGGACCTCCTGGACGACTTCGGGGAGCGGATAGCTGAAGGCCTCGCGCCAGCGCGCGGCGGCCGCCGCGCTCAGGCCGTGCTCCTCGGGCGCGAAGCGGCCGGTCTCGAGCGTCGCGCGGTAGATCTCCCGCGCCTTGCCGTGGCCGCGTCCCACGCGCACGCGCGCCTCGGCGACGAGCTCGGCGCAGGTGAGGGCGTGAAGGGGGAGGGCGGGGCTCACGGCCCGAAGGGTGAGGGCGGAGCGGGCTCCCTTCCAGGCGGCGCGCTTCCGGCCGCTCAACGACGCGCGTCCGCCGGCGCGAGGCGGGCCCGGAGGCGCTTCCGCGCGCGGCAGATCCGCACGCGGAGCGTGCCGTCCGAGATGCCGAGCTCCGCGCAGGCGTCCTCGCGGCTCGCCCCGCGAAGCTCGACGAGCACGAAGGCCTCGCGCTCGCGCGGTGGCAGCGCGCGCACTTCCGCGGGGAGGCGGTCGAGCTCCCAGCGGGCGCTCAGCGCGCCGAGGAGGCCGCCCTCGCTCACGGCGACGTCGATGCCGAGGCCGCGCTGAAGATCCTCGCGGCGCTCCTCGAGAGCGCTCCGCGAGCGCCGCGCCCGGCGATGATGCTCGAGCACGAGGTTCCGGAGAATGCCGAAGACCCAGGTCTGCGCGTGGCTCTCGCCCCGGAAGGCATCCGCCCGCCGGTAGGCGCGGAGCCAGGCCTCCTGGACGAGCTCTTCGCCGTCGCCGCGCCCGACCCTCCGGCTCGCGTAGGCGAGCATCTTCTCGTGGCACTCGCCGTGCCGCGACCGCTCGAAGAGCGCCATCAGCGCGCCGCTCGCCTCGTTCCTGTCCATCGCCCGGACCAACGCGCGGGGCGGGCTCCCGTTAGCCCTCGGGACGCGTTCGGCGTAGCGTGCGGCGTGCGCTTGCTGGCCCTCCCCCTGCTCCTTCTTCTCGCCTGCGCGGGCGACGACGAGCGGAACGAAGCGCTGCTTCTCCTCGACCGCTACGGCCACCTCGAGCAGCCCACGCTCGCCGCGCGCAAGGCGGCCCTGAGCGATTTTCGGGAGCTCGCGCTGCGCACGGAGCGCGTACGCGACGTCCAGACGCGCTGCGGGGCCATGCACGCCGCGCTCGTCGAGGCCGAGGAGGCGACGGAGGCCGCGCGCCGCGCGACGAACCTCGCGGAGGGCGAGCCGGCCCTCACCCGCTCTGCCGCGGCCCTCGAGGAGGTCGAGCGCCTCCGGCCGGCCTGCGATCAAGGGCTCGCCTCGCTCCGCGCCCACCACGAGCGCTGAGGCTCAGGCGCCCGACGTCTCCTTCCGGAGCACGCGGCGCATCACCTTTCCCGAGGCCGTGCGCGGGAGCGTCGCGCGCAGCTCGACGGAGTGCACCTTGAAGAGCGGGTTCAGGTGCGTGCGGATGCTCTTCTGGAAGGCCGACCGGAGCGCCTCCGCGTCGAGCGTCGCATCGCCGTCCGGGACCGCGACGATCACCAGCAGGCTCGGCCCGCCGCCTTTCGGGGGCACGGCGATGGCCGCGGTCTCGAGCACGCCCTCGGCGCCCGCCACGGCCCGCTCGATCTCCGCGCTGCTCGTCTTGATGCCGCCGAGGTTCATGGTGTCGTCGGCGCGGCCGTGGGCGCGGAAATAACCGCCGGGGAGGCGCTCCATCCAGTCGCCGTGGCGCCGCAGCGTCCGGCCCGCGGGGCCCGGCGGCATGCCCTCGAAGTAGGTGGCGTGGTGGTCCCGGTTGAGGAGCCGGTTGGAGCTGCCGAGCATGGGGGGCACGAGGGCGAGCTCCCCTTCGTCGGCCGCGGCACCGCCCTCGCCGAGGATCACGAAATCCGCGCCCACCGCCGGCGTGCTGAAGCAGGACGCGACCTGGGGCTGCGCGCAGGACCCGGCGATGTAGCCACCGCCGATCTCCGTGCCGCCGCAGTACTCGACCACGGGCCGGTAGCCGGCGCGCGACATGAGCCAGTGCATCTCCTCGGCGTTCGAGGCCTCGCCCGTCGAGCTGAAGCAGCGAAGGCCCGTCCAGTCGACGCCTTCCAGGGCGCCGCTGGCCCTCCACGCCTTCACGAGGCTCGGGATGACGCCGAGCATGGTCACACCCGCCGCCTCGACGAAGCGCGCGAAGCCGGCCCCGTGCGGTGCGCCCTCGTAGAGCGCCAGCGCCGCCCCGTTCAGCAGGCTCGCGTAGACGAGCCAGGGGCCCATCATCCAGCCGAGGTTCGTCGGCCAGGCCACCACGTCGCCGGGCCGCACGTCGTGGTGCGCCCAGCCGTCGACGGCGGCCTTGAGCGGCGTGAGCTGCGTCCAGACGATGGCTTTGGGCTCGCCGGTCGTGCCGGAGGAGAAGAGCACGTTCGTCGCCGCCTCGGCGTCGGTCGGCACCGCGCCGGCGACGGGCTTCGCGTGCGCCAGCGCATCCTCCCAGGCGACGTCGCCCGGCCGGAGCTCCGCGCGGAGGGCTCCTTCAGCGGCGATCACGAAGGCCTTCGGCGCGTCGGCCTCGACGACGCGGGCGTAGAGCGGCAGCGCCTTGTCGCCGCGGAGGATCACGTCCTGGGTGACGATGGCCTTCGCGTCGCCGAGGCGGAGCCGCGTGGCGATCTCCTCGGCGGCGAAGCTGTCGGCGATGGACACGGCGACCATGCCCGCGGCCACGATGCCCAGGTAGAGCGGCACCGACGCATAGGTCATCGGCATGTCGATGGCCACGGCGTCCCCGGGCCCGAGCCCCGCCGCCTCGAGGGCACCCCGCGCCCGCTCCGCGTCGCGGAGGAGCTCGCCGAGGCTCACGCGGCGCACGCTCCCGTCGCCCATGCCGACGACGACGGCCGTCCGCTCGAGGTCGCCACCGAAGACCGTCGCGGCCACGTTCAGCCGGGCGCCGGGCATCCAGCGCGCGGCCTCGGCGCCGGCGTCCGCGTCGAGCATGCGCGCCGGCGCGGCGTCCCAGCGGAGCTCCATGCGGCGCACGCAGGCGTCCCAGAAGCGCTCCGGGTCCTCCACGCTCTGGCGCCAGACGGCCTCCATGCCCCCCTCGCGGCCCACGTTCGTCGCCGCGACCTCGGCCTCCGTGGGCACCCAGACCGGGGCCGGGCCCCGGGCGTCCGCATCCCACGCGGCGAAGACGGCCGCATGCAGCGTGCGATGCGCGTCCCAGGGATCGGTCGGCTGGAGAAGGTCCGTCACGGCCCGCCACGCCTGAAGCGCGTCCGGGGCGCTCCGGGCGGCGGCGATCAGCGCGTCGGCGCGGGCGGCGTCGAGCCCCGCGTCGCGGAGCGTGGCGTGGGCGTCTTCGAGGGCCATGGCGCGAGTTCCCCGCGCCGGGCCGGCCCCTGTCAAGGCGTCCTCTCAGCGGTAGGGATGCGGGTCGAGGCCGCGGAGGGCCACCCGCACGGCGTCGGCCGAGAGACGCGCGCGGACGGCGTCGGCGAGCTCGCCGTGCAGCTCCGCGTGGCGCGCGTCGTAGACCTCGCTCCCCGCGTAGAAGTCCGCCTGGCGGCCCCAGCGGATGGCGTCCTCGACGGCGGCCCGCGCCTCCCGCACCGACGGCTCCCGTTCGACCAGGGCGCTCGCGAGGAGCTCGAGGGCGCTCGCGAGCGGTCCGATGGCCTCGCGAGGGACCGCCGCACGGAGCGCGCCCAAGGGCGCGAGCGCGGCCTCCACGTCCCCGAGCAGCGCGGCGGCCAG
>JBCDGX010000197.1:0-9287 GCA_038750805.1 Myxococcota bacterium | reverse complement strand
TTCTTGAGCTGCGCGACGTCCGCGTCGTCGACGAGCGGGTGGTCGACGGCGGGTACCGGGTCCTGCCAAATCAGCTCCTCCGCGGGGACCTCGGGGCCGAGGTAGCGGGCGCGCGGGCCCATGTCGCGGTGCGTGAGCTTGAACCAGGCGCGGGCGAAGGCGTCGGCGAATTGGTCCGGGTTCGCGTGGAAGCGCTTCGAGATCTCGAGGTAGGCCGGGTCGACCTTCATGGCCATGTCGGCGGTGGTCATCACCGGCGCGTGGCGCTTGCTCGGGTCGTGCGCGTCCGGGACGGTGCCGTCCGCCGAACGATCGCTCGGGCGCCACTGGTTTGCGCCAGCCGGGCTCTTCGTGAGCTCCCACTCGTAGCCGAGGAGCACGTCGAAGTAGCCGTTGTCCCACTGGGTGGGATCGGTGGTCCAGGCGCCCTCGAGGCCGCTCGTGATCGTGTCGACGCCCTTGCCGCTGCCGAAGTCGTTCTTCCAGCCGAGGCCCATGAGCTCGACGTCGGCGCCCTCGGGCTCCGGGCCGAGGTGCGCGTCCGGGGCCGCGCCGTGCATCTTGCCGAAGGTGTGGCCGCCGGCCGTGAGGGCGACGGTCTCCTCGTCGTTCATGGCCATGCGCGCGAAGGTCTCGCGGATGTCGCGGCCCGAGCGGAGCGGGTCCGGCTCGCCGTTGGGGCCCTCCGGGTTCACGTAGATAAGGCCCATCTGCACGGCGCCGAGGGGGCCGTGGAGCTCGCGCTCGCCGGAGTAGCGCTCGTCGCCGAGCATCTCGGTCTCGGGGCCCCACCAGATGTCCTCTTCGGGCTCGAAGACGTCCGCGCGGCCGCCGGCGAAGCCGAAGGTCTCGAAGCCCATGCTCTCGAGGGCGACGTTGCCCGCGAGGATCATAAGATCGGCCCAGGAGATTTTGTTCCCGTACTTCTGCTTGATGGGCCACAGCAGCCGGCGCGCCTTGTCGAGGTTGCCGTTGTCGGGCCAGCTGTTGAGGGGCGCGAAGCGCTGCCCGCCGCTCATCGCGCCGCCGCGGCCGTCGGCGATGCGGTAGGTGCCGGCGCTATGCCAGGCCATGCGGATGAAGAAGGGCCCGTAGTGGCCGTAGTCGGCGGGCCACCACTCCTGCGAGTCGGTCATCAGCGCCGTCAGATCGGCCTTGATGGCCTTGAGGTCGAGCTTCGCGAACTCGGCGGCGTAGTCGAAGTCCGCCGCGAGCGGGCGGACGCCGGGCGCGTTTTGGTTGAGGATCTTGAGGTTCAGCTGGTTCGGCCACCAGTGCTGGGCCTGGGTCGCGGCGCGGGCGCGCGTCGGCCGGTGCAGCACGGGACACTTTCCGGCGCTCTCATGGGGCTCGTTCATGGGGGTCTCCTGGGTGGATGGGCGTTGTGCGGGGGTACGAGGTTGAGAAACAAAAGCGCTACGTCGCGCGGCAGTCGCGGCAGAGGCCCCAGTAGAGGACTTCGGCCTCGTCGATGACGAAGCCGTGATCGTCGGAAGCCTCGAGGCAGGGTCTGGCGCCCACGGCGCAGCCGACGTCCTCCATGCGGCCGCAGGAGCGACAGACGACGTGGTGGTGGTTGTCCCCGACGCGGCTCTCGTAACGGGCCGGCGAGCGCGCGGGCTGAATTCGGCGGACGAGGCCGCGTTCGACGAGGAGCGTCAGGCCGTCGTAGACCGACGGCTTCGACATGGTGCCGAGCTCGGCGCGGCAGGCGTCGCCGATGCGGTCGGCCGTAGCGTGGGGGTGCGCGGCGACGGCGCGGAGGAGGGCGAGGCGCTGGGCCGTGACCCGTAGGCCCCGTTCCCGGAGCAGCGCGGCCGGTTCGTGCGTCGCCACGGCGCGGTGTCTCCGGCTAGTTTGGACTGAGTCAACGTTTGGTGTGTGACGAGACTCGACGTCGCCTCCGCCGGGCCGTACACGACGGCTCATGGCGCTTCGCGTTCGCTATCACGCCGCCGCTCGGGAGCTCGCGGGCTGCCGGGAGGAGTCCCTCGAGCTCCCGGAGACCGTCGACGAGGCGGGGCTCCGGGCCTTCCTCGGCGAGGTGCATCCGCCGCTCGCGGCTTACCTCGAGCGCATGCGTTTCGCGCTGAATGGGGACTTCGCCCCGCGGGGCGCGCGCTACGCCGACGGCGACGAGGTGGACGTGATGCCGCCGGTCGCCGGGGGCGCGCCGGAGGCAGTGCGCATCGCCGACGTGCGCGACGAGGCCCTGAGCATCGACGAGTGCTTCCAGGCCGTGATGCACCCGGGGGCGGGCGGCGTGTGCGTGTTCACCGGCGTCGTGCGGGACCACGCGGACGGGAAGGCCGTCAGCCAGCTCGACTACGAGGCGATGCGCGAGCTCGCCGTGAAGGAGACCGAGCGGGTCCTGGCACGGGTCGCCGAGGAGGTCCCGGGCACGCGCCTGGCGGCCGTGCACCGGGTGGGCTCGCTTCAGATCGGCGACCTCGCCGTCGTCGTCGCCGCGAGCTCCGCCCACCGCGCCGAGGCCTTCCAGGCCTGCCGCCTCGCCATCGACCGGATCAAGGAGACCGTGCCGATCTGGAAGAAGGAGTACGGCGCCGAGGGCGAGCCCGTCTGGGTCAACCTCGAGGGCTAGGCTCAGGGGGACGTCGGGGGGACGCCCGGGCAGACACTCGGGAAGGACGAGGCGGCGGGGCCGGCGCAGATGCAGTCGCGGTCCGCGGCCGAGACGCAGGGCCAGCCCGAGGAGCTGCCGCCGACCATGCAGATGAGCGGCCGACCGCACGGTCGGCCGGCGATGCCGCCGCAATCGCCGAGCGTGCCGGGCATGCAGACGCGCTCGTAGCACATGAGGCCGGCCGGACAGCCGCCGGCGGGGCAAGGCTGGCCGACGGGCCCGCACATGCCGGCCTCCATGCCCATCTCGACGGCTGCGTCCGTGCCCATCTCGACGGCGGCGTCCATGCCGAGGTCCGCATTGCCGAGGTCCGTGCTCGCGTCGGCCGCCATGTCCCGGCCGCCGAGATCCATGGCGGCGTCCATGGCCATGTCCGCGCCCATGCCCTCGTCGGTGCCGAGGTCGCGGGCCCCGGAGTCCGTGCGCGGACCCGAGTCCGCACGGGGTCCCATGTCCACGCCGACGCGCATGTCCGCGCCGGCGTCGCTCGCCGCGCGGGTGTCGCTCCCGCACGCCACGAGGAGCACGAAGGCTCCGAAGATCGAAACACGCATGTGGCCTCTCCCGGCGCCCGGGGCGCCCCAACCGATCTCCATCCGTCGTCGAGCGGCGGCGCTTCCGTCAAGCCAGCGCGCTCGTCGACTGAGCGATCCCACGCAGCCGGGCCGGCGTGCCTCGGTGCCGCGCGGGTCGCCGCACCAGCGGGTCTGCAGCCGGTCGCAGTAGCGCCAGCCCCGGCCGAGCGTCGCGACGCGCAGCCACGCGCCGACCTCGTCGAGGCGGTCCACGCTCGTGCCTTCGGGCATGAGCATCACGCGGTCGGGGCGCACCCCGAGCGTCGCGATCTGGGCCTCCACCTCGGCGATGTCCTCGGGGGCGCCGACGACGTACTTGAGCTGATGGTCCTGCCCGCGCCCGAGGAGCGCGCGAAGCACCTCCGGCCGGTAGCGGCGCTCCTCGTGCCGCACGAGCCAGCGCTTCGCACCTTCGTCCGTGCCCGTGGGGCCCGAGCCCGCGAGCTTCGGGCTGATCGAGTAAAGGTCCGCGGGCACGCCCGGGTCCACGGTGCCGGCGGTCTCGATGGTGAGGTGATGCCCCTCGGCGCGGAGCGCCGCGGCCAGCGCGCCCACGTCCTTCACGACCAGCGGCTCACCGCCCGTCAGCACCACGTGCCGAACGGACGGTCGGGTGCGAAGCTCCCCGACGATTGCCTCGAAGCTCCGCGGCTCCCCTTCCGGCGACCAGCTCGCATAGGGCGTGTCGCACCAATGGCAGCGCAGGTTGCAGCCGCTGGTCCGGACGAAGAAGCTCGGCTGCCCCGTCAGCAGCCCCTCGCCCTGGAGGGAAAAGAAGGTCTCGGCGATGAGGACGCGCTCGCCCACGGGTCGAGCGTGGCACCCCTGCGCGACGTCGGCGACCGCTCGGGGTGGGTGGCACGCGCCGCCAGGCTCGATCGCGTCGCGCGCTTGTCGCCGAGCGGGTGAGCCTCGACGTGTCGAGGGACGGCGCGGGGCGGTGTCTCGAAGAAAAGTGACCGGTCCGTGAACCGATTTGCGCCCTGGGTCGCACCGCCGGACCATGCACCACTCATCACTTCCGCTCGGCGCCCGCGCCTTCTTCGTTCTTGCGCTCGCGGCATGCGGCGACCCCGGGGACGCCGGTAGCCTCCCCCTCGATCACGGCCGCGCCCCCGACGCGGGCGTTGGCGGCGACGCGGGGTCCGACGGCATGCGCCGAGTGCTTCCGCTCGGAGACTCGATCACCCTCGGCGTCCCCCACACCTATCGCTACGCGCTCGCGCGAGCGCTCTCGGAGCGAGGGCAAGAGGTCGACTTCGTTGGCTCGGTCCAGGGCAGCGACGGGATCTACCCGGACGGTTGGGACCAGGACCACGAGGGTCATAGCGGCTGGTCCGTCGGCGACATCGACGCGGAGCTCGAAGGCTGGCTCCGGGGCTACACGGCGGACGTCGCCCTCGTTCACCTCGGTACGAACGACGTCGCGGCCGTGCGGGAAGGCGAGATCAGCCTGGCCGAGAGCGAGGCCTCCATGCGCGGCATCGTCGCCAAGCTCCGCGCGCAGAACCCTCGGGTAGCGATCGTCCTCGCGCAGATTCTTCCCTATGGAGGCGAGTTCGCCTCGTTCAATGCGACCGTCGACGACTGGAACCGCCGGCTCGTGGTCCTCGCGAGCGCCCTCACCACGGCCGACTCGCCGGTGAGCGTGGTGGACATGAACACGGGCTTCGGGGAGGGCGACCTCGACGAGGACGGGATTCACCCGAGCGCCGCGGGGGCGGCGCGCATGGCGGGCGTCTGGGCTGACGCGCTGCGCTGAGCCACGATCGAGCTCAGCGGGTCGCGGCGAGGCCTCGGCTCGGGGTCCGGCGCAGCGGCGGACCGGCGCCGAAGAGCTCGGCGGGACCCCGGCCATGGCGGAGGCCCATCCCACCAGTGTTGGCCAAGCTCGCCGGGGCCTCTAGCCCGTGACGAATGACCAGCTCGATGCCGATCGCTTGAGCGCCCGCATGAGCGTCCAATGGCCGGTGAAGGGCTCGACGGTGCATACGCCGTCGCGCAGGGGAGGTTCATCAGGGCGCGGTGCGGACACCCGAACCTGCCTGACGAAGTGCTCGATCGCCGCGGCGAGGCGCGCCAGGCGGTCGAGGGCTCGCCGTGGGCAGCCGGCCACGAAAGCGCTGATCGTCACGCTTCTCAGGCGTGCTTCCTGCGTACGCCAGCGGCGGAAGAAGGGTTGGAACGTCTCCTCGTTCCAACGCCTCATCTCATCCGCGGAAACGGCGGCGGAGCCAGCTGGCTCGAGCGCCTCGCCCGGGGCCGCGAGGAGCGGCGAGTGCAGCGTGTCGAGCTCGGCACAGGCGGGCCGCTCCGGCTCCTGGAACGTCATGCGCTCCAGGCCCCGGAGCACCCACGGCAGGACCTCGTTCACGGCACCTGTCGGACCGCTTGCGAAGACTGGCGCAACGGCGCGCTCGACTTCTGGACCGATCCGGCGATCCTGCGCCGCGAGCGCGATTGCCGCCGCACGGGCGCGGTGTGCGGGGCGCCATACGTCGGGCTGGGGCGGCGAGTCCTCGCCGCGGAGGACCTCCTCACCGATCCACCCGCCCCTTCGAGGGTCGTCCGCTCCCCATGCAGCATCCCACACGGCGGACCGTGCGGCGTCGAGCGCGGTCCCTAGCCTCTCGAAGGCCTCCTTGCGCGCCGTGAAGACGAGCAGCCAGTCACCGGCGCAGCGCTGCTCCAGCGATCGGCGAGCGCGGCGATCGATCCGCCGGAGGAAGCTCTCCGAGCGATGCACTGCCGGAAGCAGGACGTCACGGAAGCGTCCGACCACACGCTTCGCCGGGAGCTCGCGCCGAACGCTGGGGAGTCGCCGCGTCCTCCGGTAGGCCTGCGCGAGCCGGGCCGGATTGCTGGGACCCTCGCAGGCCACGTCCAGTGTCGTCTGCATGTCGAGGGCGCCCAGGTCCCCGATCGTCCCTTCGGCGGGGACGCCGGGCCACGCCGGTTCCCGGGTCCCCCACTGCGCGGTAGCGCGTGCCCCGGGCGCCACGCCGAAGAGAAGCAGCGCGACGATCCATGGAGCTCCGCGGCGGCGGCTCGTCAGGCTGGTCTTCCGGGCAGGACGCCAGTGCATGCGAGCAGCATAGCGAGTGCGACGCGCGCCCTAGCCGCGCGACGCGAGCTACGCGGCCTGCTCCGCCGGCGCCTCGACGTGGACGCGGTTCCTGCCGGCTTCCTTCGCGTCGTAGAGGAGCTGGTCCGCGGTCTTGAGGACGTCGGCGGCCGTGCGGCCCGGGCGCCACTCGGCGACGCCGAAGGACGCGGTGACCGAACGGAGCCGGTTGCCGCAGGGCATCACCGGGTCGACGGCGGCGATGGCCTTCCGAAGGCGCTCGGCCACGTTCCTCGCGTCCTCGGCCACCGTGAGCGGGAAGACGGCGACCATCTCCTCGCCGCCGTAGCGCGCCACGAGATCCGTCGGCCGCACGTGCGCCTGAAGCGCCTCGGCGACGAGGACGAGCACGAGGTCCCCCGCGTCGTGGCCGTAGCTGTCGTTGAACTTCTTGAAGTGGTCGACGTCGAGGAGCGTGACGCTGAAGCGCTCGTGGTTCCGCTCCGCGCGCTCGACCAGGCGCTCGAGGGTGCGGTCGAGCCAGCGCCGGTTGTGCAGCCCCGTGAGCGCGTCGAAGGTCGCCTCGCGCTCGAACTTCCGCCGCTGCTCCGCGTGGTCGACGACCGTCGCGTTGTTGTTCCTGAGCCGCCCCGCGAGCTTGGTGAGGAGCGCGACCGCGAAGCCGTGGCTCTGGCGCACGAGCGGCCAGAAGGCTTGCTCGTCGAGGCTCAACAGCCGGCAGGCGGACTTCGCCGTCACCTCCGCGCTCGCCGGCGCCCCGTCGATGACCGAGAGCTCGCCGATGAGCTCCCCGGGCCCGAGCGTCGCGACGCGCTCGCCGCAGACGATCACGTCGAGCTCACCCTCGATGACCGCGAAGATACACCCCGGGTAGCTCCCCGCCTCGATGAGGCGCTCCCCGGGCTCGAAGCGCCGCGCTCGGCGGAGCAGGGCGGCGCGCGTCGGCGCCGGCAGCTCCTCGAGCCAGGGCACGGCGGCCCGGATGGACGGTTGGATCTCGACGCTCGCCATGGGTCAGTGCGAACGACCGTCACGGGCGATCTTCGAGGGTAGAACGCACTGGCCGTTCAGAACGCGGTTCACGGTGCCGTCTTCCCGGTCCATGCCGGACGGTTCCAGCGCTGGGGGAGTGCTCGACGAAGTCGCGATGCGCGCCCTCCTCGAATCCATCGATCGCACGCAGGCGGTAATCTCCTTCGAAATCGACGGGACGATCATCGAGGCGAACGAGAACTTCCTGAACGCCCTGGGCTACCGCCTGGAGGAAGTCGTCGGGAAGCACCACCGCATCTTCGTCGACCCGACCTACGCGAAGAGCGAGGCCTACGCCGAGTTCTGGCGCGTCCTGGGCAGCGGCAAGTTCCACGCGGGCGAGTACGAGCGGTTCCGAAAGGACGGCAAGTCCGTGTGGATCCAGGCGAGCTACAACCCGCTCCTCGACGCGAGCGGAAAGCCCTACCGGGTCGTGAAGTTCGCCATGGACATCACCGCCGCCGTCGAGCTTCGCCACCGGAACGAGAAGGTCATGAGCGAGGTCGCGGACTGCGCCTTCGGCGTGTCCGAGGCGTCCGCGGGCCTCACGGACGTGAGCCAGACCATGGCCGCCACGGCCGAGGAGACGCTGTGCCAGGCCGAGGTCGTCGCCGAGGCCGCCAAGGCCCTGAGTCAGAGCTCCACGGGCGTCTCGAGCGGCATGAGCGAGCTCGGCGCGAGCATCGGCGAGGTCGCCCGCAGCGCGGGGCAGGCCGCGGAGATGGCCACCGAGGGCGTCGACGTCGCCAGCCGCACCAACGACACGGTCGCGCGCCTCGGGCAGAGCAGCGCGGAGATCGGCAAGGTGATCAAGGTGATCACCTCCATCGCCCAGCAGACGAACCTCCTCGCGCTGAACGCAACCATCGAGGCCGCGCGCGCCGGCGCCGCGGGCAAGGGCTTCGCGGTCGTCGCCAGCGAGGTCAAGGAGCTCGCGAAGGAGACGGCCGCGGCGACCGAGGACATCGGTCAGCGCATCGAGGCGATCCAGCGCGATACCTCCGACGCCGTCGACGCCATCGACCGCATCGGGTCCATCGTCAATCAGGTGAACGACCTCCAGTCGTCGATCGCCTCGACGGTGCAGCAGCAGCGCGCCACGGCCGAGGAGATCGCCTCGGGCCTGAACCGTGCGGCGGACAGCTCGGCGGAGATCGCCGAGAACATCGTCGGCGTCGCCGACGCCGCCCGCGACACGGCCAAGGGCGCCGCCGCCACGCGCGAGGCCGCCGAGAAGCTCGGGACGACCTCCGAGACCCTCAACGCCCTCGTCCGCTAGGCTCGGACATCAGGCCGCGCTGGCCTCGCGATTCCCGCCCCCCGGGAAGCCGACCCCCGCCCCGAACGTTTCTTGGCGGCTGGACCCTCGCTCGGTAGCGTGCGAGAAGTCGGGGTAGGTTTGGGTAGGTAGGAATCACACTTGGCCTCACAGAGGAGCACATCCGCCGGACGCGTCGGCGTGGTTGACGACCCCGAAGAGGGCGCCTTCCGGCGCCGGGAGGTCGCCGGCATCGTGGCCGGCGCCGCGACGGCGCTGCTCGCGCTCGCGCTCTTCTCCTACGACGCGCGGAGCGGCGAGAACCTCGTCGGTCCCGTGGGAATCGGGCTGGCCGGGGCCTTCGTGGGGGCCTTCGGCGTGGCGGCCTGGGTCCTGCCCGTCGAGCTCGGGCTCACGGCGCTTCGCTTCTTCCGCGGGAGGACGACGCCGCTCGGGGTCGCGACGGCGGCCTCGACGCTGGTGCTCGTGCTGGTTGGCTGCGCGCTCGTGCATCTGCTGCTCCCGGAAACGCGGGTGCATGGCGACCACCTGCCGGGCGGCGCGCTCGGCGAGGTCGTCGGCGAGCTACTTCGCTCGATGCTCGGGCTCGTCGGCGCGGCCATCGTCTGCATCACGATCCTCCTCGTCACGCTGGTGCTCCGGCTGCCCATGTCGCTCGCGAGCGCCGGACGC
>JBCDGX010000196.1:0-9290 GCA_038750805.1 Myxococcota bacterium | reverse complement strand
CGAGCCGTTGCCGCCGATCCCGTTCGTGTTGTTCAGGATGCTGGGGTCCGTGGTCCAGAGCGAGGGGCCGACGAAGGGAGGGTTGTCGGTCGGGTTCGCCGTGAGGTGCTCGATGCACGTCGCGAACGTCTCCGTGAAGGTCAAGGGCACGCTGATCAGCGGGTTGCCGCGGCCGTCATCGGCGCCGGGGCTGTCCGGCTGGATGGTGGTCTCCTCGGCGCCGAAGGCGAGGCCGCCGGGGCGACGCATGAAGTGGAAGGCGTTGGAGTCGATCACGGTGCGCGAACGGCCGTTCGTGAGGTCGGCCATGCCCGGCATCTCCGGGTTGGTGATCACGCCGAAGCTCGAGAAAAGCGATCCGCAGTCGTGGTTCGTGAACGAGGGGTCCGAGTAGGCGCGGGCCGGGCACTCGTCGGCGTCCGCGAAGCCCTCGACCTCACGGCCACGCTGGATGACCCAGAGCTGACCGGAGGGAGAGAAGGCCAGGTCCGTCGGGATCCAGTCGCGGAGCGTGCCGTTCCGGGGGAGCTGGTTCGGGGCGGCGCCGGATTCGAAGAGGGGGCTGACCTCCACGGGCGCGCCGTCGAGGAGCGTCGTGCCCCCGCCGCCGCCACCGTCGGGCGAAACCATTCCACCGTCACCGACCATGGGGTCGCCGTCGTCGCCACAAGCCAGGGCGAAAACGAGGGTCGCCACCATCACGCGATAAAGCATCGAAGCTCCTCTCTGAGTCCGGTCCTTTAGCGAACCTGGACAAGACGGCAACACTTGACGTGAGTTTTTTGTTGGAACGAGCTTCCCTTTGAAATTTTGAAATGGAATCCAAGACTCATGTCATGACGATCCCCCCCGAACCCATCGAGATCCGCGCCCCCGAGGGCGCTCGGATGATGGAGATCCGCTGGGACGACGGCGTGACGACGCACCACCCCCACCGCATCCTCCGGGCCTTCTGCCCCTGCGCCATCTGCCAGGGGCATACGGGGCGCATCGTCTACACCGAGAGCGTCGACGCGCTCCCGGACTCGGCCCTCGAGATCCGAGACCTCGCGACGAGCGGAAGCTACGCCCTTCGGCTGACGTGGGGCGACGGCCACAATACCGGCATCTACACCTTCCGCTACCTCCGGGAGCTCGCCCCGCTCTGGGAAGCCACTAACGATGAGGTCCGAACGGCGACTTTCGGGAGATGACGAGCGGCGCGCAGACGGCAGGGACGATCCCCGGTGAGCTCGAGGCGCCGGGCGCGGACGAGGTCCGTCCCACGCCCGGGGGCCGCATCCGCCGCGCCGGGCGCGTGGTCGGGCTCATCGCCCCCTACCGGAAGCGCTTCGCGCTGGCGACGGTCTTTCTCGTCGCCGGGAGCGGCCTCGGCCTGTCCTACCCGCAGGTCATCCAGCGCATGATCGACGCCGGGCTCTCGGGCGGGGGCACGGAGGCCTTCGACCGCCTCGGGCTGCTCCTCGTCGGGCTCTTCGCCCTTCAGTCCGTGGCGATCTGGGGCCGCCACTACCTGATGAGCTGGCTCGGCGAGCGGGCCGTCGCGGATCTGCGCCGGCGGGTCGTCGACCGGCTCGTGCGCCTCCCCGTGGGTTGGTTCCAGGGCCGGCGGAGCGGGGAGCTCGTCGGACGCATCGCCGGCGACGTGGCGATCATCGAGGGCGTCGTGGGCACCGAGCTCAGCATGGCGATGCGCAACGCGATCCAGCTCGTGGGCGGCGTCGTGCTCCTCTTGATCGCGAGCCCCTCGCTGACGGGCATCATGCTGCTCGTCGTCCCGCCGCTGATGATCAGCCTGGTCGTCTTCGGCCGGAAGATCCGCGCGATGTCCCAGGGGCTCCAGGACGCCATCGCCGACACCAACGCGCGCGTGCAGGAGATCCTCGGCGCCATCGCGACGGTCCAGGCCTTCGGGCAGAGCGAGCGCGAGGCCGGCCGATACGGCGCTGGCGTCGAGACGAGCTTTGGCCGGGCGCTGGGGCTGTCCCGCTGGCGCGCGACCTTCATGTCGACGACGAGCTTCGCGGGGTTCTCGGCCGTGGCCGTGATGATCTGGCTCGGCGGGCGCCGGGTCGCGACGGGCGAGATGAGCGCCGGCGAGCTCACCGCCTTCATGCTCTACACGACGCTGGTGGCCGGGGCCCTCGCGAGCCTGACGAGCCTCTGGGGCGGCATCCAGCGCGCGGCCGGCGCGACGGAGCGCCTCTTCGCCATCATCGAGACGGATCCGGACATCCAGAGCCCGAGCGCGCCCGCGCCGATCCCCGTCGGCGCCGCCGCCGGCGAGGTGCGCTTCGAGGGCGTCCGCTTCCGCTACGCGAGCCGGCCGACGCAGGACGTGATCGGGCGCCCCGAGCGCGGCCTCGACCTGCACGTGAAGAGCGGCGAGACCGTCGCGCTGGTCGGCCCGAGCGGCGCCGGCAAGAGCACGCTGACGGCGCTCGTCCCGCGCTTCTTCGACCCCACCGAGGGGGCCGTGCGCATCGGCGGCGTCGACGTGCGGGCCCTCGACCTCGAGGACCTTCGCGGGCTCATGGCCATCGTGCCGCAGGAGCCCGTGCTCTTCAGCGGGAGCATCGCCGAGAACGTCGCCTACGGCCGGCCCGAGGCGAGCCAGGCGGAGATCGAGGCGGCCTGCCGGGACGCGAACGCGCACGAGTTCGTGCTCGGCTTCCCGGACGGCTACGCAACGCCCTGCGGCGAGCGCGGCGTGCAGCTCAGCGGCGGCCAACGCCAGCGCCTCGCCATCGCCCGAGCGCTCCTGGCGGACCCGCGCATCCTCATCCTCGACGAGGCCACCTCGAACCTCGACGCCGAGAGCGAGGCGCTCGTGCAGCAGGCGCTCCAGCGGCTGATGAAGGGCCGGACGACGCTCCTCATCGCGCACCGGCTCAGCACCGTGCGGCACGCGGACCGCATCGTGGTGCTCGAGCGCGGAGAGATCGCCGAGGAGGGCAAGCACGACGCCCTCCTCGCGAAGGACGGGCTCTACGCCCGGCTGGTCGAAGCCCAGCTCAGCTGAAGCGCGGACCGACCGGTCTCGACGCAGGCCGAGGGAAGGGACACGCTCTCGCCATGCGCGCCCTCTCGCTCGTCGCCCTCGTCTTCTGCGTCGCCGCGTGTGCGGACGGCCCCTGCGCCGACGCGCCCTACGCGTCGTTCGCGCCCGAGGAGTGCAACACGTGCCCGAAGTCGTGGTGGGACGCCTTCGCCGGCGGCCCCGGGGGTCAGCTCGCCGGCGCGGCCCTCGCACGCGTGAGCGCGCCGGAGGACCTCCCGCTCGGGCGGGCCAGCTGGCTAGGCGCCTCCGACGGAGAGCTCCGCTGGTCGGCGGCGGGCGCCGACCGTGCCGTCGAGGTGCCCGGGCTCGAGGCGGAGGACCTGGCGTGGCTCCCCATGGGCTCGGCCATCGTCGTGCTGCCGGGACCGGACACGCTCACCATCCGCCAGGACACGGGCCCGCTCGTCTTCCAGAGCATCTACGTCGGTACGCCCTTGGCCGACGCCACGCTCCGCACGGACGAGGGGCCCGTCGTCGCCGCCCGCCGCTTCGACGACTTCACCTGCGAGCGCTTCGTCAGTCCGTGCTGGAGCCTCGGCCTGCTCGGGCCCACGCTCGAGCTCGGAGGGGAGGTGCGAGCGATGGCCGACGTTGGCGAAACCGGCCGCGTCGAGGTGGGCGGCCGTGGCTATGCCTTCCGAGGGACCTGGCACACGCGCACGAACCTCATCCAGGCACAGTGCAGCGACACGCGGTTCGCGGGCGAGGGCGCCGCCTGGATCGTCGCCACGTCCGAGTGAGCCGCGGCGGGCGGCGGGCCTAGCTCCGCCCCATGCACGTGGCCAGCGACGCGCAGCCCCTCGTCATCCTCGGCGGTTTCCTCGTCCGCTCGGAGGCCTACGCGCCCATGGCCACCGAGCTCCGGCGCCTCACGGGGGCGCGCGTCGAGGTCGTCCCGGCGACGCGCGGGGAGTGGCTGGGGACGAGCTTCGCGTCGGGCTGGCGCCGGCTCCTCGACCGCGTCGACGGGCTCGCGCGGCGACTCGCGGAGCGCTCACCGACCGGCCGCGTGAGCCTCGTGGGGCACAGCTCCGGTGGCGTGATGCTTCGGCCCTACCTCGCGGAGACGCCCTTCGTCGGCCGCGCGTGGAAGGGCGTCGCCCGCTGCGACCGGCTCGTGACCCTCGGGAGCCCGCACCAGGCCGTCCGCGCCAGCCCCCTCCGCGCCCGCGTCGATCGCGAGCTCCCGGGGTGCCCCCTCGCCGAGCGCGTCGACTACGTCGCCGTCGCCGGTCGCTTCGACGTGACGTCCCCGCGCGCGACGCGCTTCGGCCGGCGCTCCGCCGCGCGCAACTACCGCACCCTCGGGGGCGACGCTCGGGCCGAGGGCGACGGGCTCGTGCCCCTGAGCTCGGCGCTCCTTCGCGGCGCCCGGACCCTGGTCCTGGACGACACGGCGCACGGCGGGTTCATCGGCGAGCCCTGGTACGGCACGCCGGAGCGCGTCGCCGCCTGGTGGCGGAGGGTCTGCGCCCATGAGGGCGCATCGGCGTCGACCGCCTCCACGTAGCTGGAGGAAGCGGGGAGGCGGCCGACGACTGCTCACGCACGGACGGTGGGTGTTGGGGGGATCACCGCCCGGTCGCGAGCCGATGCTGGGATTGATGACGCGGGTAGGGGCCACGAGGCGCCGGAAACGGGTCAGGTCCAGGCGCGGCGACGCGACCCCGCCTCCTCGCCTCGGCGCCGCACGGCTCGTGGCGACGGGCCCGAACGCGATCTCACGCCCTTCTCTCGCCGCGCCGGAGGGCCGCACGGGACCGGCTCCCGGCGTCCACTCATTCGGACATGAAGGGATGCGCGTTCGTGATCCTCGCCGTCTGCGCGGGCTGCACCTCGAGCCGCGTGGTGGGCGACGCCGCGAGCCGCGACGGCGGCCGAAGCGGCGTCGACCTCGGCCTCGGCACGGACGCCGGCCGCGAGGCCGACGCGGGCCGGGACCTCGGGACGGACGCTGGCCGGGATCTCGGTGGGGACGCGGGCTGCGGCGCCGACCTTTCGCGCGACCCCGAGAACTGCGGCGCCTGCGGCGTGAGCTGCATGGCGGCACCCGGCGCGCGGGCCGTCTGCATGGCGGGCACGTGCGGCATCGCCTGCCGCGCGAACCGCGGCGACTGCAACGCGGAGCCCCTGGACGGCTGCGAGGTGCGCCTCCTCGAGAGCAACGACCATTGCGGGCGCTGCGACGCGCCCTGCACGCCGGGCTCGGCCTGCGTGGACGGCGAGTGCGAGGGCCCGCCGCCCTGAGGCACCGCCCTAATCGTCGTCGCGGTATTTGAACGAGACGCTGACGCGCGCCCGGTAGGTCACGACGTTTCCGTTCTCGATCTGCATGTCGAGCTTCACGACCTCGGCGATGCGGAGGTCGTCGAGCTTCTGCCCGGCCCGCGCCACCGCCGCGCTCGCGGCCTTCTCCCAGGACTCGGAGCTCGTCCCGACGAGCTCGATCACCTTGTACACGCTCTCCGCCATACCGCCTCCTTCGCCGCCCCAACGGGAGGCCGAGGCTAGCGTCCGTCGCGTTCGACCCGAAGCGGCGCGCCAGGGCGACCGCTCAGCCGATGCCCGGGACGACCATGCGCACGCGGTAGAGCGTCGTCTGCGCGGTGATGTAGAGGGTCTGGAGATCCTCGTCGCCGAAGGCGCAGTTCGCTGGGCGCTCGGGGACGTCGATGGTGCCCCAGAGCGTGCCGTCCGGCGCGTAGACACGGATGCCCGAGGTCGTGGTCACGAAGACGTTCCCCGCGCTGTCCACGGCCATGCCGTCGGCCCCGGGCGTACCCAGGACGAAGTCGGCCTCACCGCTCGTCGTGCCGTCGGCGGCCACGTCGAAGCGGCGCACGCGCGCGTCGACCGTGTCGGCCACGTAGAGGACGGTCTCGTCGGGGCTGAGCTAGACGCCGTTCGGGCGCTGGGTGAGCATCGTGCTCTCCCAAACCACGCTCACGGCCCCGTCGGGGGCCACGCGGAAGACGCCGTTGAAGGGGATCTCCCGCTCGCGCCCGGCGAGGCCGTAGGGCGGGTCCGAGAAGTACACGGTGCCGTCGCTCCGGACGGCGATGTCGTTCGGGCTGTTGAAGGCGCGGCCCATCGCGTCGGTGGCGGCGAAGTCCGTCACGTTCCCCTCGGCGTCCTCGACGCTCACGCGCCGGCCGTCGTGCTCGGCGGAGAGGAGCCGCCCGTCGGGCAAGGACGCGAGCCCGTTCGCGTTCGCGCTCGGCATGCGGAACGGCTCGATGGTCGAGGGCGGCGTCAGCTCGAAGATCGTGTTCGCGTTGAGGTCGCTGAAGAGCAGCACCCCGTCCGCGGGGCGCCAGAGCGGCCCCTCGATGAACTGGAAGCCTCCCTGCACGGTCTCGACCTCGCCGATGCCCTCGAGGGGGTCGGTGGGACCGCCGAGGTCCGGTTCCCCGAGGTCGGGCGCGCCCTGGTCCGACTCGCCGAGGTCCGGGTCCTCGGCCGCCGCGTCGTCGCCGCAGCCGAGCAGGGAGAGGGAGAGGGCAAGAAGGAGAGCGACGCGCATCGAGCGAGTCTGTCCGGGGGAGGTGTCCCCGAGCAAGGACTCGGTGCGTGGCGGCGAAGCGGCGGCCCTCGTGGCGGTTGGGGCGGCGATTCGGAAGCGGCGCGGCGCGGAACCCGCGGCCGCGGTCGCGGTCCTAGCGCCATGGGCTCCCGAACCCGTCGCCCGCGCCTCTCCCGGCGCGCACCTTTCTTGAACGCAGCGCTCGCCGGCGCGGGGCTCGTCTTCGCGGGCCCGATGCAGCCCCGGGCCGCTTCGCTGGCGTACTGGCTCTTGGGCGACCCGGTGCCGAGGCAGCACCACGGGTGCGGAGGACGCATGACCTCGCTGGAAGACGGGCTGCAAGGCGGGCTCGAAGCCCTGCTCTGCTGGAGCGTGGCGGCCTTCTGGCTGGTCTTCGCGCTCTGCCTGGCGGCGACGCAGGCAGCGCGGCGCGGCGAGACATGCACGATGACGAGCTGGACGACCGTCGTCGCGCTCACGTCGCTGGTGGCCGCGGCGCTCGGCTTCGTGGCGGGCCTCATCGGGCAGGTAAGCTAGGAGTGCGGTCCGGACAGGGCCGCTCAGTCCCATGCACGTCACGACCCATTCCAGCGCGGCCGGGCGGCGCGCTTCGGCGCTCGCCGCATGGGCCATGGTGTGGGCATGCTCGTCGAGCTCCCCGTCGTGCGCGGCACTACGCGGGCAGCCCGGCGCTCCGGCAGCTCCCGCTCCCGAGACACCATCCGCCATGCCCACCGAATCCGACGACACCACGAACCTCAGTGAGCGCTCGGACGGCGTGTCCTCCCCGACGGGCCGGCACCACGCCTACCTCGCGAGCCACACCGGTCCGGCCGGTTCGCTGACCCAGGCGATGGTCGACCATTCCTGGGGCGGAGCTGGCCTCGGCGCCTTCCCCGCCGCTCGAGCCCCCGTGGCGCTCGTCTGGCGCTCCGACCTCGAGCTGGTCGTCCGCTACCCGGCGGACCTTCCGCCGATTCACATCGACGCTGCCAACTCGAGCTTCGGACTCGGCGGCCGCGGCCGGGTGATCTACGAGGCGGTCCCCCGCGAGACGCTGCCCGAGCCGACGTGGCACGCGACGCACAGCTTTCGCGTGCGCGCCCACGAGCACCTCGAGCGGGGGGAGCTGTCGAGCTTCGAGGACGAGCTGGGCATCCACTACCAGTACTCGTACTACGACGGCGACGAGCCGGACGCGTCCACGGAGGCGCTCCTCGCGCGGGGTCTCCAGGGGGGCGGCGAGAGCTGGGCCGGCATCGTGCTCGGCCTCGTCGCGCTCCGCGCGCCCGAGCTCGCCGATCACCTCGAGATCGACCCCGAAGCCGACGGCCTGCGTGTGCACGCCGACGCGCGCACGCCGCTCGATGCCGTCGCCGCGCTCGTGGCCGAGGCCAAGCGGGACCCCGCCCTCCTCGAGGCCGCCATCGCGCGGGCCACGGCCGACGGCGTCATGGAATGAGCGGCCCCCGTGCTCGCGTCCCGGCTCGGTGCCGAGTCGCGGGCGGCGCGCTCAGTGGCGCGTGGTGCGCTCGACCGGGAGCCCGGCTTCGTTCCACGCGAGCATGCCGCCCGCGAGGTTGAGGACCTCGCGATGGCCGGCTGCCAGCGCCGCCGCGGCCGCCTTCGCCGAGCGGCCGCCGCTGCGGCAGACGAAGAGGAGGCCGCTCGCGACCGAGCGTGGGCAGGGCGGCGTCGAGCTCCGGGCCGAGGGTCTTCAGCGTCGCGCCGGCGAGCCGGCCGAGCTCCCCGTGCCACTCCTCGGGCCGGCGCACTGCCCCGTTCGGCCACGTCGATGATCGCCTGGGCGGCCTCGCCGCTCGCTCGGGCGAGCTCGCGCATCTCGCCGGCGACGACGGCGAAGCCCTTGCCGAGCTGCGCGGCGCGCGCGGCCTCGATGGAGGCGTTCAGCGAGAGCATGCGGCATTGCTCGGCGATGTCGTCGATGCTCGCCGCGCGACGCTGCATGTCCCGCACGGTCTCGGCGACCTCCACGAGCTGAGCCTCGGGGTCGCCCATGACGGTCGCCATGACGGTGACTGAGGGTGCCCGGCCGCCCGCTCCGGTATCGCCCGCGCCATGCCCTGCGGGAGGCAGCCGTCACGTCGTCGCACCCCCCGCACCACGCCCGAGCGCCTCGCCCCAGGGGTCGGGCAACCGCTCCCATCCCTTTGGGGCCGAGCCATGGAGCCAGCCTCCTGCCCCATGTGGGGACATCGCCGCGCCATGTGGCCGTGGCGAGGGGTCCATGTAGCCCCAGGCGCCTTCCATGTAGGCGTTGGGGCGCCGCATGTAGGCGTTAGGGCGCCGCATGTGGCACGGGCCGCCCTTCGAGGACCTGCGGCCGTTGTCCGCGCAGCTGCGGCCGGCTTCCGCGAACCTGCGGCCGTGCTCCGCGCAGCTGCGGCCTTGCTCTGCGGAGCTGCGGCCGTGCTCTGCGGAGCTGCGGCCGTGCTCTGCGGAACACCGCTCCAGCTCGAACCGCCTGCGCCCGCGCTAATCGAAACGCAGCTCGAACCCGCTCTCCGCGAGCACCGCGCCGTTCACCTGAAGGTCCACGCGGTGGGCGCCGGGGTAGAGGCGGCGGATGCTCGCGTGGCGGATGGTGAGAGTCTTGCCGAGCTCGACCGTCGCGCCGGCGGCGAGCGTCAGGGACTTCCAGCGAAAGACCTTCGGCCGGGCCTCCCCATCGCTCTTCACGTAGTG
>JBCDGX010000195.1:0-9316 GCA_038750805.1 Myxococcota bacterium | reverse complement strand
GCACCTGCCCGCCGCCGAAGAGCATGTAGTGCTCGATGCCGGCCGCGCGGAGGATCGCCCCGGCGCGATCGAGGGCGTAGCCCTTGGCGATGCCGCCGGTGCCGATCACCATGCCGCGGCGCTCGAGGAAGACGGTTCGCGCGTCGGCGTCCAGCTCGATCTGCCGGTGGTCGATGAGCCGGAGCTTCGGCTGGATCTCCCGGAGCTCGGGGATGCGCTGCCGCCCCGGACGGAAGTCGTAGGCGCCGAAGAGCGCGGCCCAGCTCAGGTCGAAGGCGCCCTCGCTCCAGCGGCTGACGTTCACGCCGGCCTCGACCACGCGAAACACGTCCTCGCTCACGCGCACCGGGGACCGGCCCGCGGCGGCGTTCACCCGGCTGATCTCGCTGTCCTCGCGCCACTCGCTGAGGAGCGCCTCGAGGCGGGCGATCTCGTCGAAGGCCCGCTCGATGGCCGGGCCCGCGACGGCCTCCGGGGCCTGGGCCTGGATCACGAAGACGGTCCCCATCAGCGATCGGTCGCGGGACACGAGCTCGGGCAGCGGGGCCTCCGCGGGGGTCTCGGTCGGCGGCGCTGGGGCCTCTTCGGGCGGCGCCGGCGGCGGCGTCTCGTCGTGCCCTCCGCAGGCGGCGAGGGTGGCCAGGAGGACCACGAGGCAACGCATGCGTGGGAGCCTAGCAGGGTCTAAGGTCGCTCCCATGGCGCCGCGTCTTCCCGTCGTGATCGCCCTGAGCCTCGCCTCCGCGGCGGTCTTCGGGGCCCCCGTGGGCGTCCTCGCGCTCGGCGAGGGGACGCGCGTCGAGGTGCGCGGGATCGTCATCGACGGGCTCCCGGAGCCCCGGCCCTCCGCGCGACGTCGGCTCGCCTGGGAGGTCCGGAAGCGGACCTCCATCGAGACCCGGCTCCGGCCCGGGCGGGCGCGCCTCGACGACCCCTCGATCTTCGAAACGCCGCTCCTCTACCTCGCCGGGGACCGGGCCTTCGAGCCCCTCTCCGAGGCCGAGGTGGTGGGGCTGCGGCGCTTCGTCGAGTTCGGTGGTTTCGTGCTCGTCGACGACGCGAGCGGGGGCAGCGCCGAGGGCTTTGACGCGAGCGTGCGGCGGCTGGTGGGCCGGGCCTTCCCCGACGAGCGCCTCGCGCCGCTCCCGCGCGACCACACGGTCTTCCGGAGCTTCTTCTTGCTCGAACGTCCGGTCGGACGCGTGCGCGGCGGGCGGGACGTCGAGGGTGTGCTCCGCGGCAACCGCGTGGGGCTCGTCTACAGCCGGCACGATCTCGGTGGGGCCTGGGCCCGGGACAACCTCGGCACCTGGCAGCACACGGTGACGCCGGGAGGGGAGCGGCAGCGGGAGCTGGCCATCCGCCTCGGCGTGAACCTGGTGATGTACGCGCTTTGTCTCGACTACAAGGACGACCAGGTGCACGCGCCCTTCATCATGCGGCGACGCGCCGGGACGCCGTGACCGTGCTCGCCGCGCGCTTCGAGCTCGGAGCCGGGTGGGTCTGGGCGACGCTCCTGGGGCTGGCGCTGGTCGGCGCCGTCGTGCTGACGGCGCGCGAGCTTCGGCAGGCTTCGGGCATCGCGCGGGAGCGGCGCCTCGCGCTCCTCGCGCTCCGCTCGGTGACGGCGCTGCTCACCTTCCTGGTCGCCACCCAGCCGCGCTGGCTCGAACGGCGCGTCGAGGAGATCGAGGGGCGCCTCGCCGTGCTCGTCGACGACTCCCGGAGCCTCCGGGTCGCCGATGGTGAGCGGAGCCGCGCCGACGCTGCGCGGGCGCTCGTGGAGCGTTGGCAGGAGCGCGGCACGCCGGGCGTCGCGGCCTTCCGCTTCGGCTCCGAGCTCCGCGCCGCGAGCCTCGGGGAGATCGCGGCCGGCGTGCCCGCGCGGGACGACGAGACGCGCATCGTGCACGCGCTCCGCGAGCTCGCGACGGGGGAGGGCTCGGAGGACCTCGGGGCCATCGTCCTCGTCACCGATGGGGCCGAGAGCGATCGGGCGGCGCCGGTGCTCGAGACCGCCGGCGTGAAGGTGCACGCCGTGGCCCTCGGAGGCGACGTGCCGCTGGTGGACGACGCCATCGCCGAGCTCGAGGCCGACCCCGTCGCCTTCCTCCGTCAGGAGGCCGAGGTGCGCGTCGTCGTGCGGGCGCTACGGGCGACGGGCGGGGCCGCGCAGATCCCCGTGACCCTCTGGGAGGGCGAGCAGGTGGTGCGGGAGGCCCTCGTCGACGTGCCCGCCGGCGGCGAGGCCGAGGTCACCATTCCCTTCTCCCCGCGCCGCCTCGGCCGGGCCGTCTACCGCGTCACCATCCCGGTGCCGAGTGACGACGCGGTGCCGGCGAACAACGAGCGGGCCTTCCTCGTGCGCGTCACCCGCGACAAGCTCCGCGTGCTCCTCGTGGCCGGGCGGCCGAGCTGGGACGTGCGCTTCCTGCGGGCCTTCCTGAAGCGGGACCCCGGCACGGATCTCATCAGCTTCTTCATCCTCCGGACGACGAGCGACCTGACGCTCGCGGCGCCGGACGAGCTCGCGCTCATCCCCTTCCCGACGGACGAGCTCTTCCGCGAGCACCTCGGGAGCTTCGACGTCCTCCTCTTCCAGAACTTCGACTACGGCCCCTACCAGATGGCGGCGTACCTGCCGCGCATCCGAGAGTACGTGGAGCGCGGGGGCGCCTTCGCGATGATCGGTGGCGAACGTTCGTTCGGGAGCGGCGGCTACGCGGGCACCCCGGTGGCCGACGTGCTCCCGGTGTCGCTCCCGCGGGCCGAGGCGAGCGAGGCCACGCTCGTTCGCGAGGGCTCCTTCCGTCCGGTGGTCGAGCCGGAGCTCGTCCGGCATCCGCTCGTCGCGCTCCGTCGCGAGCCCGCCGCGAGCTTCGCCGCCTGGGCACGCCTCGCGCCCCTCGAGGGCACGAACCGCTTCGAGGGGCTGAGGGAGGGCGCGCGCGTGCTCTTGGCGCGGCCTGGGAGACGGGGGAAGCGGGAGCCGCTCCTCGTCACGGGGCGCTTCGGGGAGGGGCGCGTGCTCTGCTTCGCGACGGATACGAGCTGGCGCTGGGGTCTGACCACCGGCGGCCTCCAGGGGGACGCGAGCGCCTTCGAGCGCTTCTGGGATCGGGCGGTGCGCTGGCTCGCCCGCGATCCGGCGCTCGAGCCGACGCGGCTCACGACCGATCGGGAACGCTACGGGCCCGAGGGCCGCGTGCGCGTGGTGGGGACCGTCGCGGACGCGCGCTACCGGCCCATCGCCGGCGAGGCCGTGCGCGTGCGGCTCCTCGACGCGACGGGCACGGAGCTCGGCGCCCGGACCGTGCAGACCGACCGTGAGGGAGGGCTCGAGGCGGCCCTCGAAGGCCCCGCGGAGCCCGGGGCCTACCGCGTCGTGGTCGAGCGTCCCGGCGAGGAGGGCGACGCGCTCGGCGAGGAGGGCTTCGTGGTCGAGCTGGGCGGCGACGAGCTCGCGGACCCGCGCCCGCGCCCCGAGCGGCTCCGCGCCCTCGCCGAAGGGACCGGTGGGCGCTTCGTCGCGCGCGCCGAGGACGCGCCTTCCCTCGACGCCTTCGACGCCACGCGGAGCCGCGTGCAGGGGGTGCGCGAGCGGGCGCCCTTCGCGAGCCCCTTCGCCGTGGGGTGGCTCGTGGCCCTGCTCATCGTCGAGTGGGCGCTCCGGCGCCGCTGGGGTCGTCGCTGACGCGCCTCAGGGGTCGGTGCAGGTGTAGGGGAAGACGAGCGGAACCGTGAGCGTGCCCGTCAGCGTGACCGGGACCGCTGCGCTGACGCCGTTCGGGCCGAGCGTGACGTCGACGAAGGTGAAGCTCAGCGGCGTGTCGGCGGCCGTCGTACGCGCCGGCAGGAAGGCGATGGAGAGCTGCCCGCCGGTCTCGAAGCCGGCGCCGAAAACCCGGCCGAGGGCGTCGAGGTAGCTGATCTGGACCGCGGCGCTCATGCCGATGAAGTTCGGGCCCGCGGTCACCGAGGGGTCGTCGATGGGGATGCTCAGGACGAGCTCCGGGCCTCCGGGAAGGCAGAGCTCGTCCTCGTTGGCGTAGAGCTCGACGACGAAGATCGCGGCGGCGTCGCAGGGCCCGATGACGAAGCCCGCCCTCGCCACCGTCGGCGTGAAGGGCTGCTCCCCGGCCAGCGTCGGTAGGGAGCTCGGCTCGACGCAGGTTGGATCGGCGACGCCGCCCTCGGGCGTCATCGCGTCCATGTCCCCGTCCGCGACGCCGCCAGAGCCCCCACCACCGGGGACGCTGCCGCCCCCGACGAGCGGCGGGTCGTCGTCACCGCAGGCGAGGGCGAGCATCGCGAAGAGCAGGAGAAGCCGGGCCATGGCAGGAGCATTCCACGGCCGTGCCGGGGCGTCCCCTTCCTCGCGTGGTGACACGGCTCAAGGGTGCGGCTAAGCCACACGCATGCGCCCGACGGCCTGGTTCCAGAGCGTCTCCGGGGACCCGACGCGATACCCTCTCAACGAGGTTCGCTACCGCGCGCCGGACGGGTCGCTCCTCGAGGTGGTGCACGACCTCGAGGTGCTCCGCGAGCGCACGCCCGCCGAGTGGAAGCGCCTCTTCGACGGGCGCTACGGACGCACGACCTGGCCCTTCGGCTCGGGCGTGTGGAGCAAGCACGAGTGGGTCCAGCCCCACGTCGAGAGCGGCAACGTCGTGAGCCTCTACGAGGGGAACTCCAACCTCTTCTGGGCGGAGCGCTACGGCAAGGAGCACCTCGGGCTCTCGGACCTCTGGGTGAAGCAATGCGGCACGAGCCACACGGGGTCCTTCAAGGACCTCGGCATGACCGTGCTCGTGAGCTCCGTGAAGCAGATGCGGAGCGAGGGGAAGCCCATCCGCGCGATGGCCTGCGCGTCGACCGGCGATACCTCGGCGGCGCTCGCGGCCTACGGCGCGGCGGCCGCCATCCCCGTCGTCGTGCTCCTGCCCAAGGGCAAGATCACCGCGGCACAGCTCATCCAGCCGGTGGCGAACGGCGCCCTCGTCGTGGCCCTCGACACGGACTTCGACGGGTGCATGCGCGTGGTGCAGCACCTGACCACCGACCCCACCATCTACCTCGCCAACTCGATGAACTCGCTCCGCGTCGAGGGGCAGAAGACCATCAGCTGCGAGATCGTCCAGCAGTTCGACTGGGAGGTGCCCGATTGGGTGCTCGTGCCCGGCGGGAACCTCGGCAACGTCTCGGCCATCGCCAAGGGCTTCGTGCAGATGCTCGAGCTCGGCCTCATCGACCGCCTTCCCCGCCTCGTCTGCTGCCAGGCCGAGCGCGCCAATCCCCTTTACCAGGCCTACCAGCGCGCCCAGGCCGAGGGCCGGGACCTCGAGGAGCGGGACTTCGCGCCCATCACGGCCGGCGAGACCATGGCGAGCGCGATCCGCATCGGGAACCCCGTCAGCCTGCCGAAGGCCGTGCGGGCGCTCGTCCGCTCCCGGGGCATCGTGGAGCAGGCCTCCGAAAAGGAGCTCGCCGAGGCGTCGGCGCGGGCCGACCGGACGGGCATGTTCAACTGCCCGCACACCGGCGTGGCCCTGGCCTGCCTCGAGAAGCTCGTCGCCCGGAAGACCATCCGCGACGGCGAGCGCGTCGTCGTGGTCTCGACGGCCCATGGGCTGAAGTTCACGGAGTTCAAGGCCGCCTACCACCGCGGCGAGCTCCCCTTCGCGAGCGACGCGGCGAACGAGCCCCTCGAGTGCGGCAGCGATCCCGAAGAGGTGGTGCAGGCGATCCACCGGGCCCTCGACGCGCGCCCGTGAACGCCCGCGCCACGGCCTAGAGAAGCTCGAGGAGCTGCGCCCAGCCGCCTGTCGACGGCGGGTCGATCAAAGCGTCGGCACCGACCGCTGCGCAGGCGCTTCCGCGCACCGCGACGGAGAGTCCCGCCCAGGCGAGGAGCCCGAGGTCGTTGCCCCCATCGCCCACGGCCAACACCCCGCCTGACGAGAGCCCGCGTGCCGTGCACCAGGCTGCCACGGCCGTCTCTTTCGTCGCCGCGCGAGGGCCGATGGCTAGCCAGAGGCCTCCATAGGTAGCGTCTGGACCGACGTGGACCTCAGCGCTCGCCATGAGCTGGCGAGCGACTCCCTCGGCGCGCCGCGCGACGTCGCCGCGGACGCCGCAAAGGGCGAAGCCGATGATGCGTCCGCTGTCCATCCAGGGCCGCGGATCCACCGGCGCGCCGACCGGAAAGTGACGGTAGTGCGCGGCGCTCGTCGAGCAGCCCTCGGGGAGAATCACGTCGGTCGTCCGGTCGCACACGTAAACGACGGGCCGGAGCGCCGCGGCGGTGAGCTGCTCCCAGAGCGTCGCGGCCTGCGCGGCGGTGAACGCGCAGCGATGCCACTCCTCGCCCGTCCGGAGGTCCGTTCCGACGGCGCCGTTCATCGTGATCAGCGGCCCTTCCCAGCCGAGCGGGTCGAGGCCCTCGCGCGCCGACACCAGGCGCCGGCCCGTGGCAAAGGCGACCGGGACCTCGCGGGCTTCGAGGGTGTCGAGGGCAGCCCGGGTCGCAGGGTGCACCTCGGCGCGCCCGGACCAGAGCGTACCGTCGAGATCGGAGACGATGGCGCGGATGCGCCGGTGGCCGGCTCTCGGGTTCACGGCGCCGAGCATGCCAGCTCGGGCCTGGTCACGATCTCCCGCGCGGCCGGTGCCTCATCCAGTGCTGGCACGCACTCCTCGTTGGACGGTTGAAATCGGACCGCCATGAGTGGCTCACTCGGGCGGCACAGCCCGGAGACCTCGCCGTGACGATCTACAAAAGCGCCAAGCCCGACGTCGACATCCCCGACGTTTCCGTGACCGACTTCGTCCTTCGCCACGCCAGCGCCAAGGCCGGCGAGGTGGCCTTCGTCGAGGGCATGAGCGGGCGCGAGGTGACCTACGGCGCGCTCGCGCAGCAGATCAAGATGTTCGCCGGCGGGCTGAAAGCGCGCGGCGTCGGGCCCGGCGACACCTGGGCCCTGATGGCCCCGAACCTCCCGGAGTACGCCGTGGTCTTCCACGGCATCGCCTACGCCGGCGCGACGGTCACGACGCTGAACCCCACCTACGGCGCCGAAGAGATCGCCTACCAGCTCCGCGACGCGAAGGCCTCGGCCATCGTGACCGTCGAGCTCTTCCTCGAAACGGCGAAGGCCGCGGCGGCGAAGGTGGGCATCGAGACCATCGTGGTCATCGGGCCCGGCGACGCGACGCCCTTCACGGAGATCATGGGCGAGCCGCTCGCCGAGCAGGTGGCCGTCGACTACGCGTCGCACGTGGTGGCGCTGCCCTACTCGTCGGGGACCACGGGGTTCCCGAAGGGCGTGATGCTCTCGCATCGGAACATGGTGGCGAACCTCTGCCAGTCCGAGCCGCACCTCGGGATCCGCGACGACGACGTCATCTTTGCGGTGCTGCCCTTCTTCCACATCTACGGCATGAACGTGCTGATGAACCTCGGACTCGCCTCGGGGGTGAAGATCGTGTCGCTGCCGCGTTTCGACATGGTGCAGATGCTCGAGCTCGTTCAGTCCCAGAAGATCACCAAGCTCTATCTCGTTCCGCCCATCGTCCTGGGCCTCGCGAAGCACCCCGTCGTCGAGAAGTTCGACGTCTCGTCGGTCACGGACATCTTCAGCGGAGCGGCGCCGCTCGGCGGGGAGATCGCCGAGGCCGCGGCCAACCGCATGGGCTGCCGCGTCGGGCAGGGCTACGGCATGACCGAGCTCTCGCCGGTCTCCCACGCCATCGAGGGCGACGACTACAAGGCGGGCTCCGTCGGCACGCTCCTCTCGTTGACCGAGTCGCGGCTCGTCGACCCGGAGACGGGCAAGGATGTCGAGAAGCTCGGCGACCGCGGCGAGCTCTGGGTGCGTGGGCCCCAGGTGATGCAGGGCTATTTCGGCAACGCCGGCGCCACGGCGTCGACCATCGACGACGAGGGCTGGCTCCACACGGGCGATGTGGCCATCGTCGACGAGGACGGCCACTTCTACATCGTCGATAGGCTCAAGGAGCTCATCAAGTACAAGGGCTTCCAGGTGCCGCCGGCGGAGCTCGAGGCGCTGATCATCCAGATGCCGGGCGTGAACGACGTCGCGGTCATCGGCGTTCCCGACGATGAGGCGGGGGAGCTCCCGAAGGCCTTCGTCGTGAAAGCGCCGGACAGCGACGTCACGGACGAGAGCGTGAAGGAGTTCGTGAAGGGTCACGTGTCGACGTACAAGCAGATCCGCTTGGTCGAGTTCATCGACGTGATCCCGAAGAGCGCCAGCGGCAAGATCCTGCGCCGCGAGCTCCGCGAGCGTTGAGCCGACTCAGAACGCGCAGCCGTTCGGCTGGGGCGCGGCCGTTTCGAGGGCCGCCCCGAAGGACGGCGGCGCGTCGAAGGGCGCGAAACCCGCGGCGACGCTGCCCCGGAGCGTGGCGCCCCGGTACACGCCCGGGGCGTCCACGCCCTCCGGGCGGAGATGCGCGCGCACGACCACCGTCTCGTCCGCGGCGACGGGCACGGGGCCGCCGCTCCGCGTGAAGGGCTGCTCGCTCGGGTGGCTATGGGCGAGGATCCGCCGGTAGGCGAGGCTGCCGTCCTCGCGGACGACCTCCCACCAGTCCGCGTAGCGTTCGCAGCCGGTCTCGTCGCTCGCGACGGTGACGGCGAAGGTGTAGGCGCCGGGGGAGCCCGTCACGCGAAGGGCGGTCACCGACGCCGTGGGGCCGGCGGCGGCGTCGGGGCTTGCGTCGCCGGGATCGGCCGCGGCGGGGGCTTCGGGGGCGGCGCCGCAGGCGACCAGACAGAGGACCAGGAGCGCGCGCATGCCTCGTCCTAAAGGGCCCGGGCCGCGGGACGCAAGGGCCCACGCGGGCCGGGATGGCGTAGGCTTGTCCCGATGAGCCTTCCGGCCGGCTTTCTCTGGGGGACCGCCACTTCGTCGCATCAGGTCGAGGGGGGCAACGACAACGACTGGACCGATTGGGAGGCCCAGCCCGGGCGCATCCACGACGGGAGCCGGAGCGGGGAGGCCGCGGGCTGGTGGTCGGGGCAGGCCGAGCAGGACCTCGCTCGTGCCGCCGCGCTCGGCCACAACGCGCACCGCATGAGCCTCGAGTGGAGCCGCCTCGAGCCGGCCCCGGGCCGCTACGACGACGCGGCCCTCGAGCGCTACGCGGAGATCCTCGCGGCGGCCCGGCGCCTCGGCCTTCGGCTGATGGTCACGCTGAACCACTTCACGCTGCCGCGCTGGGCCGCGCGCGGCGGCGGCTGGCTCGACCCGCAGCTCCCGGAGCGCTTCGCCGCCTTCGCCGCGCGCGCGGG
>JBCDGX010000194.1:0-9334 GCA_038750805.1 Myxococcota bacterium | reverse complement strand
TGGCGAAGTACACCTACATGCTGGACGACGGCGGCGCGGAGGCTCCCTGGAGCGTCAACGCCATCTCGGTCGCGAAGGGCCGGGAGCTCATCGCGCGGCAGACCGAGTACATCCAGAAGGCGGGGAAGATGATCGCCGTCGACGCCTACTGCGGCCTCGGCCCGAAGGCGCTCGGCGTGACCTGGCTCTACACGCCGGAGGCCGCGAACATCGCCGGCATGCAGCAGATCCTCGCGTTCCCGCGCGAGGACGTGGAGACGCCGGAGCAGCTCGCGCAGCCCTTCCAGCCCACCTTCCGGCTCATCTACACGCCGAACCTCTTCCTCGACGACATGCCTGGGCGCCAGGCGATCCTCGTCGACATCGAGAACTGGACGACCCACGTGATGGGCGCCGATTACTTCGGCGAGTCGAAGAAGGGCGTGCTCCGCATGCTCAACGAGTACGTCTACCGGAAGGACGGCCTCGTGCTGCACGCCGGCGCGAAGGCCGTGACCCGTGCCGACGGCTCGCGCGTGACGATGACCGTCATGGGCCTCTCGGGCACCGGCAAGACGACGACGACCTTCTCGAAGCAGGGCGAGCTGACCGAGCCGATCCAGGATGACATGGTCACGCTCTGGCCCGGCGGGGAGCTCTCGATCACCGAGAACGGCTGCTTCGCCAAGATCGACGGCCTCAGCGTCGAGACCGAGCCGGTCGTCTACAACGGCACCGTCGGCGAGAAGGCCTGGCTCGAGAACGCCTTCCTCGAGCCCGACGGCAGCTTCGACTTCTTCAAGGGCGTGGTCACGCCGGAGGAGGTCGCGCGGCTCAAGGACATCCTCGTGCTCACGGGCGCGAACGCGGAGAACGTCGACAAGTACATCGCGGGCGACGTGAAGGCCGAGGACGTCATCGACGAGCTCGGGGTGACCGCCGACGGCTGGGACTTCGTGAAGTGGACGCAGAACGGCCGCTCGATCATCCCGATGTCGACGGTCCCGGACGCCGCCAACCTGCACGACATCCCGCCGGTGAAGTCCATGGGCATCCTCAACCGCGACGAGGGCGCCGACGCCGCCACGCCGGGCATCGTGCGCTTCACCTCGCCCGAGCAGGCTGCCGGCTACTTCATGCTTGGCGAGACCTCGAAGACGAGCGCCGCCGGCAAGGAGCGAGGCAAGACGCGCTCGCCCTTCACGCAGCCCTTCTTCCCGGGCAAGCACGCGCTCCAGGCGAAGCGCTTCGCCGAGATCGCCGCGACGATGAGCGACGTGACCATGTGGCTCATGAACACGGGCTACATCGGGGGCGACGGCCGGGCGAAGAAGGAGGGCAAGGCCCTCAAGGTGAAGATCCCCCACTCGTCGGCCATGCTCGAGGCGCTCCTCGGCGAGAAGGTCGTGTGGAAGATCGACCCGGACTTCGGCTACGAGATCGTCGACGTCGATGCACCGGAGAACGCGGACCTCGTGGCCAAGGTCCCGGCCGAGATCCTCGAGCCGAAGCGCTACTACGCGCAGCAGGGCCGCGCCGACGAGTACGCGACGTGGGTGTCGTCGATGAAGACCCAGCGGCGCACGTTCCTCGAGCGCTTCGCCGTCGACCCGGCGATCGTCAGCGCCACCTGCGGTTGAGCGCGGGATCGTGCCTCGGGCGCGGCCGAGCGTGAGTCTGCTCATGTCCGGCGCGCGTCCGCGTCGCGGCGAACCGTCGCTCGAGGGGCGTGATCCGTCGTGAGCCGGCGGCCAGCCGTCGCGCCTGCAAGCGACCGAGATTCTGGGCTTTTTGGGCGAATCGGCGCCTTTGATGCGGCGTCCCCCCTTGGTAGGACACCCCGAAGCCCATGGTCGCCGTCCCCCGCCGCGCGCTCATCGCGCCCCGCCACCCCGCCTGGGGATGGCGCACGGAGCTCCTCTTCCGGACGCTCCGCTCGGCGACCGCATCCGTCGCCCTCGGCGCGCCGCCCGAGCGCATCCGCGCTCGCCTCGACCGCGTCGCCCGTCTCGGCCAGGTCCGGCCCGGCGTGAAGGTGCGGCGCACCACCTACGGCGGGCTCCGAGCGGCGAGCTTCGAGGCCGGCGGCTGCGACGCGAGCGCGGGCGTGCTCCTCCACTTCCACGGCGGCGGCTACGCCGTGGGCTCGCTGACGACGCACCACCACTTCCTGGCGGACCTCGCCTCGGCGACGCGTCGCCGGGTGGTCGGCGTCGAGTATCGGAAGGCGCCGGAGCACCCTTTCCCGGCGCCCGTGGACGACGTCGTGGCCGCGTTCCGCGCGCTCGTGAAGAGCGGAGTGCCCGCCGCGCGCATCGTCGTCAGCGGCGACTCCGCCGGGGGCGGTCTCGCGCTGGCGCTGGTGCAGCGCCTCCGGGACGCCGGTGAGGCGATGCCCGCGGCCCTCGCGCTCTTCTCGCCGTGGGTCTGCCTGGCCCTCGAGGGAGAGTCCATGGCGCGGAACGTCCGCTACGACTACCTGAGCAAGCCGGCGATGGAGCGCTTCGCGCGCTACTATCTCCAGGGAACGGATCCGCGAAACCCCGAGGTCTCGCCGCTGCACGCCGACTTCCGCGACCTGCCGCCGATGCTCCTGCAGGCCGGCGGCGCCGAGCTCCTCGTGAGCGACATCGAGCGCCTCGCGGAGCGCGCTCGGGCCGCCGGCGTCGAGGTTCGCCTCGAGGTCTGGGACGGCATGTTCCACGCCTTCCACGGGTTCGCCGGGCTGCTCCCGGAGGCCCGCGAGGCCTTTCGCAGCACCGGCCGCTTCGTGCGTTCGCGGCTCCCGGCGCCGACGGTCCCGGGCCTCCGCGTCGCGCTCTGATAGCGTCCCGCCCATGGAGGGCGTGAGCGCGGAGGTCGAGGCCCGGATCGGGACCTCGGTGGTGGCGGAGGACGGGCGCACCTGGGGGCTCGAGGCCGTGCTCGGCGAGGGCGGCTTCGGCGCCGTTTATCGGGCGTCGGGACCGGAGGGGGCCGCGGCCGTGAAGGTCCTCCACCCGCACCTCGCCGCGCACGAGGAGACGGTCGTGCGCTTCCAGCGCGAGGCCCTCGCCGCCGCGACCATCGGCTCCGAGCACATCGTTCGGGTGGACGCGTCGGGCATCACCGAGGGCATGCCCTGGATCGCCATGGAGCTCCTCGAGGGCCGCGATCTTCGCGCCGTGCTCGAAGAGGAGGGCCCGCTCGTGCTCGGCCGCGCCTGCCGCATCGGCATGAGCATCTGCGACGGGCTCACATCCGCGCACGCCGAGGACATCGTCCACCGGGACCTCAAGCTCGACAACGTTTTCCTCCTCGGCGACGGGTCCGACGACCGCATCAAGCTCGTCGACTTCGGCGTCTCCAAGTTCCTCGCGAACGTCGACGGCGAGTCGCTCATGACGCGCACGGGCACGGCGCTGGGCACGCCCTACTACATGTCCCCGGAGCAGGCGCAGGGCGACAAGGGCGTGGACGCGCGCACGGATCTCTATTCGCTCGGCGTCGTGCTCTTCAAGCTGCTCACGGACCAGCATCCCTTCGCGGATCCGAGCTACCCGATGCTCGTGATGAAGATCTGCACGGAGCCCCCGCCCTCCGTGAGCGAGTACCGGGCGGACGTCCCGCCGGCCTTCGACGCGGTGCTCTGGCGCCTCCTCGCGAAGGCGAAGGAGGGGCGCTTCAAGAACGCGAAGAAGGTGAAGGAGGCCCTCGCGGCCTTCGCCGACGCTGCGGATCCGCCGCAGCTCAACACGCAGGCGCAGCCTACCGAGGAGAAGCCCGCGATCGCGCTCGCGGTGACGGTGGCGAGCCAGGCCCCGGGCGAGCCCGCGACGGTGGATGGGCACACCGGGGAGCCCGTCCGGCCGGACCTTGCCGAGGAGGCCGAGGCCCTCGAGGAGACCCTCGAGGGGCGGGACCGCGGCAAGCTCAAGCCAGCGCTCGCGATCCTCACGGGGCTTCTCTTGCTCGGCGCCGCCCTCGTCGGGCTCTCACGGCTCGGGGGGGAGGAGCCTCCGCCTCCGCCCCCGCCGGAGCCACCGCCCCGGCGCGTGGCGTTGCCACGTCCCCAGCCTGCGGTGCCCGTCCCGCTCCGGACGCGGGAGCCGAACGCGCTCGGCTGGCGCTGGATGAACCCCGTGCCGAAGGCGCTCCCGACCTGGAACGGCGTCGACGCCGCGAGCGGCGGATCCGTGGTCATGGTCGGTCGAAGGGGCGGGGCGGCGCGCTACGTCGGCGGGTCGCTCGTCGGCTGGGCGTCGGGCACGGAGAAAGACCTCCACGGGGTCGCCTGGATTGGCCCGGCCCAGGCCATCGCCGTCGGCGACGGGGGCACGATCCGCGCGCTCCTCCTCGGGGGCGCCCGGGCCATCGAGAGCGGCACCGAGGTGGGCCTCCGCGCCGTCGTCCCCGTCGGCACCCTCGACGCCTTCGTGGTCGGAGACCGGGGCACGCTCATCAAGCTCACGAACCTCGTGGCGGTCCCCTGGGAGACCGGGCGCGAGGAGAGCCTCTTCGACGCCTTACTCCTGGACGAGACCCTCTACGCCGTCGGCCAGAGGGGCGTCGTGCTCGCCATCGACACGGAGACGCGGCGGGTGCGCGTCGAGCGCGAAGGCGGCGCGAACCTCCGGGCCGTGGGTGGTTGCCCCGGCGGCGACCTCTACGCCGTGGGTGATGGGGGCACGGTCTTTCGCCGCCAGGACGGGCGCTGGCAGCGCGCGCCCCTCGAGTCCCGGGAGGACCTCCACGGCGTTGCCTGCGACCGCGGCCGCGCGGTGGTCGCCGGCGGGGACGGTCACGCCTTCCTTTTCACGGGAGATCGGAGCGTCCGACTGGAGAGCGGGAGCGAGCGCGGGTTCCTGGCGGCCAGCGGGGACGGGAGCGGTGACGGCGCCTGGATCGTCGGGGAGGGCGGGCTCCTCGCCCGCGTGGCCAGCGACCGCATCCTCCTCTCCACCGTGGGGCACACGGGCGCGCTCTTCGGCGCCGCGTCCCTCGCGGGCATTCCCTTCGCGGTCGGCCGGTGGGGCGCCGTGCTCCGCTACCGCAACGATCGCTTCGAGGAGCGGCCGAGCCCGACGGACTCGGGCCTCGCCGCGCTCGCGCCCCTGGGCGACGGTCGCCTGCTCGCGGTGGGGGACTCGGGAGCGCTCCTCGCCATCCGCTACGACGACGCGGAGCTGCTCGAGCCTCCGCCCGGGCCCATCACGTCCTGGAAGGACGTCGTCGCCGCGGAGGGCCTCGTGCTAGCCGTCGGGGACGGGGGCGCGACGCTCCGCGGCGCTCCGGAGGCCCTCGTGCGTGGTCGCGTCGACGGCGCCGGGGCTCTTCGCGCCCTCGCCGGAACCCCCTCGCGCGCCGTGGCCGTCGGCGCCGAAGGGCTCGTCGTCCGCTTCGGGCTCGGCGACGCGGCCCTCCCCGAGCGCTGCGGAGGCGCGGACCTCAACGACGTGAGCTGGAGCGGGTCCGGGCCCGCGTGGGCCGTCGGCGCGGGCGGCGTGATCGTTCGCCTCGAGGTCGAGGGCGCCCTCCAATGCACCGAGGAAAGGGCCGGCGACGGGACCCCGCTGCATGCCGTGGGACCGGGCTGGGACCGGGAGCGGCTGCTCGGCGTCGGCGACGATGGGCTCGCCCTCACGCGCCGGGACGACGGCCGCTGGGAGCCCGTGGACCTCGATGCCGCCGGATTCGACCTCTACGGGATCCACCGCGACGAGCGCGACGTCTACGTCGTCGGGGCCGGCGGCGTCATCGTGCGCCACGCCCGGGTCCCCTGAGCGCCCGCGTCAGCCCGCCTGCCGCGCCTTCGCGACCATGCTCGGCGAGGGGTTCACGTGCACGGCGCCCGCGTCGCCGTCGACGAGGATCGGGTCCCCCGGCCGGGCCCAATCGGTGAGGCCGACGAGCTCGACCACCGTCGGGATGCGCGCCGCGCGCAGGATGCCGACCGCGAGGGCGTCGGCCTCGAGGCGGTCGGCGACGATCACCGCTGCGGCCCGCCGCGCCGTCGCCTCGAGCGCGAGGAGCCCCCCCGGGCGCTCGTTCAGCACCAGCACGTCCCCCGGTCGGCAGAGCGGGTGGTCGGCGAGCCGCGCGGCGAGGAGCCGCACGAGCGCCCCCATCTCCGAGGCGCGCTGCGCGAGCCAATCGCTCTCCGCGCTCGGCCGCGCCCCGTGAAAAGGGGCGAGGGCGTAGCGCCGCGCGAGGGCCGCGAGGCCCGCCGCGAGACCCCGCTCGGCGACCTCCGCCCGGAGCTGCTTCCGGAAGCGCGAGTCCTGGAGCGTGAGCATCAGCGTCTGAAGCGATGCCCGCAGCGAGGCGTCGAGGTCGAGGGGGAGGAGCGCGCGCTCGAGGCGGCGCCCGAGGGCCTCGAGGGCGTCGATCAGGGCGGTGTCGAGGGCCTCGTCCGTGCCGTGCTCGAGCTCGGCCTCCTCGGCCAGGCGCTGCAGGCTCACGAGGGGCTCGACGCGACCGAGCCGGACGCCCGCCGCCACGCCTCGCCCCCCGAGGCGCACCTGCCGGCCCGCGCCCTCCCCGCGCTCGCTTCGCGACTCGGCCTGGAGCGCGCGGCCGTGCTCGATGGCGAGGCCGAAGGTGGATACGAGGGCCGTGGCCAGCGCCAGCTCCGCGTCGTCGAAGCGCGTCCGTCGCTGGAGCACGAGCACGCCGAGGGTGTGCGTGTCCCGGAGGATCGGGAGGGCGAGGAAGGCTGGAAAGGCGGACTCGTCGAGGCCGGCGACGGGCGCGAAGTGTTCGTCCTCGCTCGCCTGCTCGCGCGCGACGGGGCGCTGGATCTCCGCCGCGAAGCCGGTGATGCCCTCGCCCATGGCGAGGCCGACGTTGTTCACCGCGCCGGCCGGGAAGCCGACGTTCGCCCGCATGGTCAGGCCGTTGCCCTCGGCGCGGAGGTAGACGCTCACGATGTCCGCGGGCAGCGTCGCCGCCACGTCGGTCGCGAGCTGCTGAAGCACCACGGGCAGGGGGCGCGCCTGCGTGGCTCGCGCGGCGAGCCCGAAGATCCGCTCGAGGCGCGCATCATCCGCGAGCACCATGGCGCCGACCGTGGTCATGGCGAGAGGATGGCCCTGCCGCGGGGCGCTGGCCAGACGGCGCCTATTGCCGGTCGCGCAGGCGCTGGATGCGGTCGCGCCCGCGCTGCGTCGCCGCCGCGTCGCGGTCGCCGAGGGCCCGGAGGTAGCGCTCGTAGGTCGCGATCGCCGGCTCGAGCTGGCCCGTCTGCTCGTAGCAGATCGCGAGGTCGAAGAAGACGCCCGGGGCGTCCTCGCCGAGCTCCACGGCGCGCTGAAAATGGGGGATGGCCTCCTCCCAGCGCTCGGACGCGCGGAGGGTCACGGCGAGGTTCCGGTGCATCTCCCCGGAGTCCGGCGAGCGCTCGAGCGCCGCCGCCAGCATCACGATGGCCTCCTCGTTCCGGCGCGCCCGGCGGAGCGCGACGGCGAGGTTGTTGAGCAAGCCCGCGTCGTCCGGATGCGTCGCGAGCGCCTGCTCGTAGGTTCGGATCGCCTCGTCGTTCCGGCGGAGCCGCCGGTACGCGAGGCCGAGGTTGGACCAGTATTGCGCTTCGTCGGGGGCGAGCTCGGTGGCCCGGCGAAGGGGCACCAACGCCGCCTCGTATTGCCGTAGCCGGATGAGCGTCGCGCCGAGCATGCCGTGGGCCGAGGCGTTCTCGGGCGCGAGGCGCGTCGCTTCGCGGAACGCCGTCGCCGCGTCCTCGAGGCGGTTCATGCGGCGCAGCACCGTCCCGCGCGTGTAGTGCGCGTCGGCGAAGGAGGGGCGGAGCCGGAGCGCCTCGTCGAGCTCACGCAGCGCCTGGTCGTGACGACCGGCCTGCTTGTGGACCAGCGCCAGCCGGTAATGGGACTCGGCGGCGTCGGCCCGAGCCGGGGTGGCGCCGAGGCCCAGGAGGGCGGCGGCGAGCGTGAGGCGGGTGAGCATCGCGGTCATGACGTTCTCGGGCGGGGCCGCGCGCTTGGGACGCCCGGCGCCGAACCGGCATTCACAGGGTAGCGCGGCCCGTCTTTCGCTGCGCGCGTCGGTCCCCGGGGCTCGATCGACGGGCCAGGGGGGCTATGCTCGCGCGCCGATGGCCCGCCTCCTGCGACGCGTCGAGACGCTGGTGCCCCGCCGGGCGCGGGACTACGGCGGGAAGGCGCGGAGTCTCGCCGCCCTGGCGCGTGCGGGGTTCCCCGTGCCCTCCGCCTTCGCGCTTCCGGCCTCGGCGTCCGAGGCGTTCTATGAGGCGGTGCTCCCGGAGGAGGATCGCCCCTCGTCGCTGCTCCGCGACACCTTCGTGGCGCCGGAGCGCCTCGAGGCCATCGCCGAGCGCGTGCGGAACGCGCCGCTCCCCTACGAGCTGCGCGAAGGCCTCGCCGAGGCCTTTCGCAGGCTGCGCGAGGAGGGGGCCGCGAGCGTCGCCGTGCGCTCCTCGTCGACGCGCGAGGACCAGGAGGAGGCCTCCGCCGCCGGTCTCCACGAGACCGTGCTCGACGTGCGCGACGAGGTCGCCCTCGAGGACGCGGTCCGGCGCTGCTGGGCGAGCACCTTCGCGCCGCGCGTCCTGACCTACCTCCGCGAGGTGGGCGAAGGGGCGGACGCGGACGCGGCCGTGGGCATCGTGGTGCAGGCGATGGTGCCGGCCGAGGTCGCCGGTGTGCTCTTCACCGTGAACCCGCTGACCGGCGACGCCGGGGAGGTCGTCATCAACGCCTCCTGGGGCCTCGGCGCCCCGGTCGTCGACGGCACCGTCTCGCCGGACACCATCCGCGTCGACAAGGCCACGGCAGTGCCCCGCGAGCGGGTGATCGGGGAGAAGGAGCAGCGCCTCGTGGTGGCGCCCTCCGGGGGCACCGAGCTCGTCCCCGTGCCCGAGGAGCTGCGCAGCCGCCTCTCGCTGGACGGCGAGCTCCTCGCCGCGCTCACGCGCCTCGCGCTTCGCGTGGAGGAGCACTTCGATGGCCCTCGCGACGTGGAGTGGGCCATCGCCGAGGGGCGCGTGCTCCTGCTTCAGGCGCGGCCGGTGACCGTTGCGGTGCAGCCGGGCACCCGGCGCTGGCAGAAGCGGCGCGGCGACGAGGTCGACCGGAGCCGGCTCGTCTGGTCGAACGTGAACGTCGGCGAGGCACTGCCGGGCGTGGCGACGCCGCTGACCTGGTCGATCCTCAGCGGCTTCAGCGAGCTCGGGTTTCGGCGGGCCCTCGGCAGCCTCGGGTGCACGGTGCCCCGGGACGCGGAGCTGGTCGGCAGCTTCCGGGGACGCATCTACCTGAACCTGAGCGAGCTCCTCGGGCTGCTCTCGCAGGTGCCCGGCCTCCGGCCCAAGACGCTGCTCGCGCTCGGGGGCGGCGGGGAG
>JBCDGX010000193.1:0-9353 GCA_038750805.1 Myxococcota bacterium | reverse complement strand
GCCCGGCGCCGAGGTACGCGTCCACATCGGGGCCATGGGCACCGAGCGCGCCGGTCGCGTCGCCTTCATCCACCCGGCGGCGGACCTCCAGACCCGCGCCTTCGAGGTCGAGGTGGAGGTGCCGAACCCCGACGGCGCGCTGCTCCCGGGCATGATCGCGCAGGTCGAGGTCAGCCAGCCCCTCGGCGCCGAGCGGCCCGTGATTCCCCAGCACGTGCTCGTCACGCGCCTCGAGGGGAACGGGGTCTTCGTCGCCGAGCCCGGCGACGAGGAGGGCGCGGCCACCGCGCGCTGGCGCCCGGTTCGCGTCGAGGCCGTCGTGCGGGATCAGATCGTCGTGGCGAGCGGCCTCGAGGCCGGGGACCACGTGGTCGTCGTCGGCCATCGCGAGCTCGCCGAGGGCGACGAGCTCCTCGTCACCCGCGAGGGCCGCTGCTGCACGGGCGGCCGCGTCACCTACGGTCCCGCCACCGCCGCCGCGCCCGCGGCCCCGAGCGCCGAGGACCCGGGATGATCGAGGCGCTTCAGCGCAAGCGCTGGTTCGTGCTCGTCCTCGGCGTCTTCATCCTGGTCGCGGGCACGTACAGCTACGCGACGCTCCCGCGCGAGGCGAACCCCGAGGTCGAGGTCCCGATCATCATCGTGACCACGCCCTACGTCGGCGTCTCCCCGGAGGACATCGAGTCCCTCGTCACCGTGCCGCTCGAGAACGAGCTCAGCGGGGTGAAGGACCTCGACGACATGACCTCCACCTCCTACGAGGGCGTGAGCGTCGTGATCCTCGAGTTCGAGGCCGACGTCGACATCCAGGACGCGCTTCAGCGCGTCCGGACCCGCGTCGATCGCGCGCGCCCGAAGCTCCCGGACGACGTCGAAGAGACCGAGCTCCAGGAGGTGAACTTCGCGGATCTTCCGATCCTCCTCGTGACCCTGGGTGGCGACATCGACGAGGCGGAGCTGAAGAAGCTCGGCGAGGATCTCCAGGAAGACATCGAGCGCCTCCCGGGCGTGCTCGAGGCCAACCTGACGGGCGGACGCGAGCGGGAGATCGCCGTTCAGGTCGACCCCAATCGCCTCTCTCATTACGGGCTCAGCCTGAACGACGTCATCGGCGCGGTTCGGGAAGAGAACGTGAACATCCCCGGCGGTGACGTCGCCACGGGCGACGCGAACTACCTCCTCCGGGTTCCCGGCGACATCGAGGATCCCTACGAGCTCGAGGGCATCGCCATCAAGCGCATCGGTGAGCGCCCCGTGTTCATCCGGGACGTCGCCCGAATCGTCGACGGCTGGGCGGATCGCACGACCTACGCGCGGATGAACGGCGAGCCGGCCGTCTCCCTCGCCGTGGTCAAGCGCGCGGGCGCGAACATCGTCGAGGTCGTCGAGGCCGTGAAGGCGCTGACGAACGAGCACCGCGAGCAGCGCTGGCCCGAAGTCGTCGAGGCGCGCTTCCTCGCCGATCAATCGAAGATGGTCGACGACATGATCGGCGAGCTCGAGAACGGGATTCTCACCGGGCTCATCCTCGTCGTCGGCGTGCTCATCTTCTTCATGGGCGCGCGGAACAGCTTCTTCGTCGCGCTCGCGATTCCCTTCTCGATGCTCATCGCCTTCGTGGTCGTGAGCATGCTCGGGATGACGCTGAACATGATGGTGCTGTTCAGCCTGATCATCGCGCTCGGGATGCTCGTCGACAACGCCATCGTGCTCGTCGAGAACATCTACCGACACGTCGAAGAAGGCATGGAGCCGCTCGAGGCGTCCATCGTCGGCACGCGCGAGGTGGCCGGGGCCGTCACGGCGTCGACGGCCACCACCGTCGCGGCCTTCGCGCCTCTCCTCTTTTGGGGCGGGATCATGGGCCAGTTCATGGGCTTCTTGCCCAAGACGCTGGTCATCGTGCTCCTGAGCTCGCTCTTCGTGGCGCTCGTCTTCCTGCCCGTGGCGACGGCCGTGGGGCTCAAGGCGAAGCCGAAGGTCGACGAGGGCCCGGGCGAGGAGGACGAGCCCGCGCTCAGCCCCATCATGCGCGGCTACAAGAACGTGCTCGAGTGGAGCATCCGCCATCGCTACGCCTCCCTCGGCATCGGCATGGCGGCGCTGGTCGGGACCTTCGTGGCCTACGGGGCGCTCAACCACGGGATGGAGTTCTTCCCGGAGACCGAGCCCAACCGGGCCTTCGTCGGCGTGCGTGCGCCCATCGGCACGGACCTCGAGACCACGGACCGCATCGTTCGGCAGATCGAGGCGATGCTCGCGACGGAGGAGAACGTCGACGTCTACGTCGCCGAGACGGGCGTCGCCGGCGGCAACGGCCAGGACCCGACGCAGCAGGACCAGGCCGCCGACAACCGCGCGCGCATCACCATCGACTTCCTGCCGGACCGCAACACCGTGCGGCCGGGTGAGCGCGTGCGCGTCGAGCCGCCCACGGAGACCATCGACCGCATCCGCGAGCGCGTGGCCGCCATCGCCGGCGCGGAGATCCGCGTCGAGAAGGAGATGATGGGCCCGCCGGTCGGCAAGCCCATCGACGTCCGGGTCACCGGCGAGGACGTGCACGAGGTGGGACGCCTCGCGGCCCGCGTTCGCCGGGAGCTCGCGGAGCGCATCGAAGGCGCGACGGGGCTCGGCGACGATTACGTCGTCGGCCGGCCGGAGATGCGCCTCCGCATCGACCGCGGCGCGGCCAAGCGCGTGGGCGCGAGCACGCAGGAGGTCGCCGGCATCGTCCGCACGGCCATCGCCGGCACCGAGGCGAGCGTTCTCCGCGACGGCGAGGACGAGTACGACATCGTCGTCGAGCTCGCGCCCGAGTACCGGGAGGACCTCCAGCAGGTGCTCTCGCTCCGCGTGGACGGGCGCGAGGACACGAGCCCGGACACCTTCCCCGTCCCCATCAGCACCGTCGCGCGCTACGAGCTCGCCGGCGGCACGGGCGCCATCAAGCACCTCAATCAGAACCTCGTCGTGTCGATCACCGGCGACGTCGCCGAGGGCTATCAGCCCAACGCGGTCCAGCAGGAGGTGCTCGCCTACATCGACGAGGCGGAGCTCCCGGCGGGCTTCCACCTGAGCCTCGGCGGCAGCAACGACGAGCAGAAGGAGTCCGAGGAGTTCCTCGGGCGCGCCTTCGTCATCGCGCTCTTCCTGATCCTCGGCGTGCTGGTCTTCCAGTTCAACAGCCTGCTCACCCCGGGGATCATCCTGATGAGCGTGCTGCTCTCGCTCATCGGTGTGCTCTGGGGGCTCGTGGCCACGGGCATGCCCTTCGGCGTCATCATGACGGGCCTCGGGGTGATCAGCCTGGCGGGCATCGTGGTGAACAACGCCATCGTGCTTCTCGACTTCGTCGAACAGGTGAAGCGCACCGGCGTCTCCACCGTCGACGCGCTGGTCCAGGCGGGCATGACGCGCTTCCGCCCCGTCGTCTTGACGGCCGTGACGACGGTGCTCGGCCTCGTGCCCATGGCCATCGGCGTGAGCTTCGACTTCCGCAAGCTCAAGCTCATCGTCGGCTCCCAGAGCGCCGCCTGGTGGGGGCCCATGGCCGTCGCCATCATCTTCGGGCTCGTCGTCGCCACCGTGCTGACGCTCGTGATGGTCCCGACGCTCTACAGCATCTTCGATGACCTGAAGCGCAAGCTCCGGGGTGCCTTCAGCCGCCGCCCGGCCCCCGTGAAGCGGCGCTCGGCCCCCGAGCGGGACGCGCATCCCGCGCCGCAGCCCGCCGAGTAGAGCGGTCCACCGTCCCCGATCACGTACGACCCACGTGTGACGGAAGTTGGACGCTCGTGCTACTCAAGTCGGCATGTCCCGCTCGTTCACGCGTGACTCGCTTACGCTCCTTATCTTCATTCTCGGATCTTTCGGATGCTCGACGACCGTGCTCGTCGGCGACTCCGACGGTGGAGAGACCGACGCCGGTCTCGACGACTTCGGTCTCGACGGGGGTCCCCCCGACGGCGACGTCCCGGACTCCGGTGACCCGGACCTCGGGGGCGGCGACGCCGGCCTCGACCTCGGCCCGATCCAGACCGCGACGCCGGTGCTCGAACGCACCGAGCCGGAGAGCCCGGGGAACACCGGCTTCCCGGTGGTGGTCGGCACCTCGGAGGCCGGAGCGACCGTTTCGCTCTACGCGAACGGGACCTGCAGCGGCGAGCCCGCGGCCACCTTCGATAGCTCCGGCGCCTTCGAAGAGGCCGTCGCCGTCGCGGCGAACACGCCCACGAACCTGAGCGCGAACGCCATCCGGCCCGGCGCCTCCGTGTCCGAGTGCAGCAACGTGCTGCGCTACCTCTGGGATGCCACGGCGCCCTCGCGCCCGGTCATCGTCGGCACCGAGCCCGAGTCGCCGGCGCCCGACGCCGTCGTGCTGGTCACGGGGCGCGCGGACCCGGGCTCGCGCGTCGAGATTTACCTCGACGGCGTCTGCGGCGAGGTCGCCCTCGAGGTGGTCGCGGATGATACGGGGACCTTCTCGGCGGACATCGAGGTGAGCTTCGGCGAGACCTCGATCAGCGCGAAGGCCATCGACGAGGTGGGGAACGTCTCCGCCTGCAGCATGCCCTTCGTCCACGAGCGCGTGCTCATCGTCGAGCCGGTCTTCCCGCCCATCACCGGCATCACCAGCCTCGAGACGATCACGGTGCGGGCGCGCGTCGAGGTCGACGCGAGCGAGCGGGTCATCTTCGAGTCCCCCGCCGGCCGGCGGGCCGCGGCCTACGACGCGGCGCGGGACGAATGGCGCGCGACGATCCCGCTCGCCAAGGGGGCGCAGACCCTCGAGGCCTCCATCGCGGGCGTCTCCGGCGGCGCCAGCACGCCCATCGTGGACGTCACGCAGGCCGTGATCCCCGGCACCCTCGAGCACGTCGCGTGGGACCCGACGACCATGGACATCCTGGCCACGGACGGGACGCGCGTGCTCGAGATCGACCCGGCCTCGGGCGTGGCGGAGCTCCGCGTGGACGTGTCCACGCTGATGACCACGCTCGGCTCCGTCGCCGTCGACGGGATGACGACCTACATGGCCGGCGCCAACGCGACGCGGAACCTGATCATCGCGTCCTGGGACGGCACGACGCTCACGGAGGTCGCGAACATCGTCAGCTCCGGCTTCGGCGCCATCGACCCGGAGTACCTCGCGGTGCGCAACGGCGGCGACGAGCTCCTCGTCTGGCGGACGAACGAGGGCGTCACCGTGATCGACATCGCCGCGGGGACGGCGCGCACGCTGGTGAGCGGCTTCCGGCGCTGCTTCGCCTACGACCCGATCATGGACCGGGGCATCGCCTGCACGAACACGGGCACGCCCATCTTCGACGTGGTCGACGTGGACACGGGCTCGAGCATCGGCAGCCGTCCCTTCACCGGCACGCCGCCGACCAACATCAACGAGCTGCGCTGGGACGCGAACGGCGACCGCATGGTCGCCGCGGACTTCACCGGCGGCCTCTTCGCCATGGACGTGATGGCCGCGACCAGCGCGCGCCTCGGATCCGTCGCCAACATCGAGCAGTTCGGCGTCCGCGGCGACACGGGCGGCATCGTGCTCACGCTTCGCTTCGGGGACGACCTGGCCTCGCTCCGCACCCTCGACCCGGCGACCGGCGCGATCGGCGTGATCACCCTCGGGCAGGTCGGTTCGGGCGTCGAGCTCGGCCCGCCCACGGCGGTGGCCGTCGAGTCCGGGCGCCTCTTCGTCGCCGACGGCCCGCGCCTCCTCCAGATCGACCTCGACGCCATGCCCGGCAACCGCCGCGTGCGCGTCAGCGGCAGCGGCAGCACCGCGTGGAGCTCCGTGGCCTTCGAGCCGGGGACGAACCGCTTCTTCGTCTACTCGGAGGATGGCTCGCTGCGCGAGGCGCGGCTCTCCGGTAGCACCTCGTTGATCTCTCCGGCGGTCGCGACGGGCTTCATCTTCTCGGACGTCTCCATCCTGCCGCCGGCGGGCATGATGGCCGGCGAGCTGCTCGAGGTGAACTCGAGCCGGACCAGCGTGCTCGCCCGCCAGCTCTCGAACGTGTCGATGGTGCGGAACGCGGAGACCCTCGAGCCCGACGGTGGCTTCGGCGTCCCGGCGCCCTACGCGGTCGCCTACGACGCGAGCAACGACGAGATCGGCGTGCTCGTGCGCGAGGCGGGGCCGACGCGCTTCCGCATCGTCGCCGTGCCCGCGGCCGGCGGGGACGCCCGGGAGATCATCGAGTTCACTGGCATCGTGGGCGCGGGGGCCTTCGTCGCCCGCGACATCGAGTGGGCGAACGACCGCTGGTACGTGGGCGACGGACCGGATCTGGTGGCCGTGGACACGCGGCGCGGCGAGGAGCGCATCCGCCGCGAGTTCCCGGGCAACATCCTCCAGCTCACGGCGCCCGACGACGACGACATCGCCTTCGCGGCCATGCAGGACGCCGCCGGCGTGGCCGTGTGGGACGGCGCCACGGGCGACTGGGTCGTGATCGCCCGCTGACGCCCCGCGGCGCGCGGGGGCAGCGCCCGCGGATGCCAGCGGACGCGCCGGCGGGTGTTCCCCGCCGGCGGCGGCCGGGCCATGCTCCGGCGCGATGGACGAGCTCGACCCTCCCGCCCGCGTGCTCCTCGGACCGGGCCCCAGCGACGTGCCCGCGCGCGTCCTCCGGGCGCTCGCGGCGCCCACCGTCGGCCACCTCGACCCCTACTATCTCGAGGTCATGGACGACGTGCGCGCGCGGCTTCAGCGCTGCTTCGGCACCGAGAGCCCGCTGACCTTCCCCATCAGCGCGACCGGCATGGCGGGCATGGAGGCGTGCCTCGCCAACCTCCTCGAGCCCGGCGACGCGATGCTGGTCTGCGTGAACGGGGTCTTCGGCGGGCGCATGGTGGACGTGGCCAAGCGCCTGGGCGCCACCGTGCACGTCGTCGAGGCGCCCTGGGGCGAGGTCTTCGCGGCCGAGGCGATCACGGCGGCGCTCGAGGCGCATCCCGAGGTCGCCTGCGTGGGCATCGTGCACGCGGAGACCTCCACGGGGGCCCACCAACCCCTCGAGGAGCTCGGCGAGCTCGTGCACGCGCACGGGGCGCTCCTCGTCGTGGACGCGGTGACCAGCTTCACGGGCGCGCCCCTCGAGGTCGACGCCTGGGGCATCGACGCCTGCTACTCGGGCTCGCAGAAATGCCTCTCGGCGCCCCCGGGGCTCTCGCCCGTGACCTTCTCCGCGCGGGCCATCGCGCGCATGGAGCGGCGGCGCACGAAGGTCGCCAGCTGGTACCTCGACACCTCGATGCTCCGCGCCTACTGGCAAGGGGAGGGGGGCAAGCGGAGTTACCACCACACGGCGCCGGTCAACATGACCTATGCGCTCCGCGAGGCGCTCCGCCTCGTCGAGGAGGAGGGCCTCGAGGCGCGCTTCGCCCGGCACCGGCGCCATCACGCGGCGCTCCGCGCGGGGCTCGAGGCCATGGGCCTGAGCTACGTGCCTGCGCGGAGCCTCCCGATGCTCAACTGCGTGCGCATCCCGGAGGGCGTCGACGACGCGGCGGTCCGCGGGCGTCTCCTCGCGGACTTCGGTATCGAGATCGGGGGAGGCCTCGGGCCCTTTGCCGGCAAGGCCTGGCGCATCGGCCTCATGGGCGCCTCGTGCACGCGGCGGAACGTGAGCCTCGTGCTCGGCGCGCTCGGCACGCTCCTCAGCCGCTCGGGCCAGGAGGCCGCGGACGCCGCCTACGCCGCGTCCTAGCGATCAGCCCGCGCCGCGATCGGCCACGAGGCCGTAGAAGCTCGCGTCCTCGAGGGGCGGAAGCGCCTCCTCGCGAAGGAGCAGGGAGCGCACGGTCCAGAAGTCGTCGAAGACCCGGTAGCGAAGGGCCGTCTTGTCGAGGTAATCGACGCCGGCCGAGCCGCCCGTACCCGTGCGCCGCCCGATCACCCGCTCGACCATGCGCGCGTGCCGCTGGCGGAAGATCAGCGACGCCTGCTCGAGCGCCACCACCGCGTCGACGACCTCCCGGGGCCAGGCGAGGAGGGGCAGCTCGCGGTAGCTCTCGATGAAGAGCAGCGCCGCCCGGATCCGCGCGCGCCGGGCCCGCTCCGGGCCCTCGTCCACATCCTCGGCGCGCAGGAAGGCCGCCGCGTTCACCTTCTCGCGGGCGTAGCGCTCTTCGATGCGCGTCCGGTCGTCGGCGTGCAGCCCGTCGTGCATCGAGAAGGAGGCCGTCCGGTCGCACTCCGAGGCGTGCTGCGCGAGGTAGCCGGCCTGGAAGCGGGCGAGGGCCTCGTCGGCGCCTTCGTCCCCGGGCTTCTTGCCCATGATGGGCGTGCGGTGGAGCCACTCGTCGACGGCGTCCTTCAGCGTGGGCACGCTCCCGAGGCGCCGCTCGAGGCGCTCCGTCGACCAGCTCGGGCCGCCCTTCGGGCCCTTCAGGGCGTCGCGGTAGCTCCCGGCGTGCCCGAAGGCGACGCGCCGGCTCCCCTCGAGGCCCATGAGCACCTCCATCTCGCGCATCTGCACGCTCTGGAAACCGCTCGCCGGGCTGAGCTTGTCACGGAAGGCCAGGTAGTCCCGGGTGGTCATGGTCTCCATGAGCGCGAAGTGCCGGCCGACCTGCTCGAAGAGCCGGGCGATGCGCTGGAGACCGCGCGTGGCTCGTCCAAGGTCCTGCTCGGGGACATGCGGGCGCGCGAAGAGGTCGCGGACGACGACGAGCTCGCGGAGGATCAGCTTGAACCAGAGCTCGTCGATCTGGTGCACGGTGATGAAGAGCACCTCGTCGTTCGAGAGCTCCTCCTCCTCGCTCAAGCCGTGCTGTAGCTCCAGGAGCTCCGGAAGCCGCAGGTACTCCCAGTAGCGCGTGGGCGAGTGGCTCATGCCCCGTCCATGGGCCGCGCTTCGGCGAGCCGCTTCTCGACGAGGTCCAGCAGCATGGACACGGTGTCGAGGCCCTCGAGGGCTTCGCTCGGGATCTCGATGTCGAGCTCGCGCTCGAGCTCCCCGATGATCTCGAGGTACTGGAGCGAGTCCACGCCGAGCGCGGCGATCGGACTCGCCTCGTCGAACTCCGGGAGGTCCTGCTCCGTGATCTCGACCGCGAGCTCCCGGAACGTCTCGATGAGCTTCGTTCTCTCCACCGTCCCCGGTGGTGACCCGTGCGGGCGCCCATCGCAAGCCCGCGTTGGGCGTCTCCGCAGCCCATTCGTTCCCGGCGCGGGGCTCGGGCCATACTCGGGCGTCGTGCCTTCCGCGCTTCGAGGCCTCCAGGGCGGATCCCGGGGAAGTCGGCGTCCAGAATGGTCTCAGTCTGCTGATACGCACCAGGCTCGAAGTCACGAGGCGTGTCTGGGCCAAGCGAGGCGTTGATCGTGTTGC
>JBCDGX010000192.1:0-9363 GCA_038750805.1 Myxococcota bacterium | reverse complement strand
TTCTGCATCTCGGATGCGCCGTCATCCTCTTGCGAGGGTTTTGAGATGCGCTCTAGTACGAATCGTCCAGCGTGAGCTCCGGGCGACCGCCGCCGGCGTGCGGTGAGGCGGGTTCCGTGGGCTCGAGCGACTCCGGCTCCACTGGGGTAGGGCGTCACCAATCGGGTGTGATGGCAAGGCGCGCACGAAGCTCCATAACGGAGATTCTCATGGACGACGCACGCGCGCTTTTCTATTTCGCCGATCCCATGTGCTCCTGGTGCTGGGGCTTCACCCCGAGCATCGAGCGCATTCAATCGAGCTTCTCCGAGGACTTGCCGTGCGTCCTCGTTCTTGGAGGTCTCCGCCCGGGGGAGGCCATGCCGCTCGATGAGTCGACCAAGTCCGACATCGCGACCCATTGGGAGCACGTGGCAGAAGCGAGCGGGCAGCCCTTCGATCACGCCTTCTTCGAGCGCGAGGGCTTCGTCTATGACACCGAGCCGGCCTGCCGGGCCGTCGTCACGGCGCGAGCGCTCGGGCGTGCGGACGAGGACGAGAGCGTCGGGTTCCGCATGCTCTCCGCTACGCATCGCGCGTTCTATGCCGAAAACCGGGACGTCACCGACCCCGAAGTGCTGGCGGACGTCGCGGAGAGCATCGGTCTCGATCGTGCGGCCTTCTTGAGCACCTTTCTTTCGACCAACGCTCGGGAAGCGACCTACCGGGATTTCATTCAGTCGCGCTCTTTCGGGGTGGACGCCTTCCCGACCATCGTGGCCGCGTCCGGCGATAGCGCCACGCGCCTGGCCCACGGTTTCGCGCCCTGGTCCGAGATCGAGACCCGCGTCCGCTCCTGGCTCTCCGCGTTGTAGGGTCCGGGCCAGGAGGCCCCATGAGCTACGAGACCCTCACCGTCGAGGACGACGGTGCGCTCCGGACCATCACGCTGCGCCGACCCCAGGCCGCGAACGCCCTGAACCTGCGGCTCGCGCAGGAGCTCTTCGCGGCGGCCACCGCGGCCGACGAGAACGCGGGCGTACGTGCGGTGATCGTCACGGGCGAGGGCCGCTTCTTCTGCGCCGGCGGCGACGTGCGCGCGTTCCACGCCGAGGGCGCGGGGCTCGGCGAGTACATCAAGCGCATCACGACCTTCCTCCACGGCGCCGTCAGCCGCCTCCACCGCATGGACGCGCCGGTGATCATGGCGGTGAACGGCACCGCGGCGGGGGGCGGCTTCAGCCTCGCGATCGGCGGCGATCTCGTGCTCGCGGCGCGCTCGGCGCGCTTCACCATGGGCTACATGCGCATCGCGATGTCGCCGGACGGCACGTCGACGTACTTCCTTCCGCGGCTCGTCGGGCTTCGCCGCGCCCAGGAGCTCATGCTCACCGACCGCATGCTCAGCGCCGAGGAGGCCGAGGCCTGGGGCGTCGTCACGCGGGTCCTCGAAGACGAGGCGCTCATGGACGAGGCGCGCGCCCTCGGGAAGGCGCTGGCGGCGGGGCCCACGGGGGCCTACGGCGAGGCCAAGCGTCTCCTCGCGTCGAGCTTCACGACCGGCCTCGAGACCCAGGCCGAGCTCGAGACCCGGGCCATCGCGGGGCGCTCCGGAACGGCCGACGGCCGCGAGGGCATCGCCGCCTTCGTGGAGAAGCGCAAGGCCAGCTTCGTCGGCGACTGACGCCGCGTTTCGTGCGAGGGTGGAGCTTCGCGCCGTCAGGGGTGGCGGCGCGGAGTACGCGAACGCGGAGGAAGCATGAGCGCTGACCAGCGGCTCTCCTACGTCCACGGCACGAGTGACGTGCCGCTCCTCGGGACCACCATCGGCGAGAGGCTCCGGGAGACGGTGGCGCGCTTCGGCGAGCGCGAGGCTCTGGTCGTGCGCAATCAGGACTACCGGACGACCTACGCGCAGCTCTGGGACGACACGACGCGCCTGGCGAAGGCGCTCATGGCCCGCGGCATCCGGCGCGGGGACCGCGTGGGCATGTGGTCGCCGAACCGCTTCGAGTGGCTCGTCGCCCAGTACGCGACGGCGCGCATCGGCGCGGTGCTCGTGAACGTGAACCCCGCCTACCGCGCGGCCGAGCTCGAGTACGCGCTCAATCAGTCGGGGCAGCGCATGCTTCTGCACGCGAAGGGCTTTCGGACCACGGACTACGGAGAGATCCTCGGGCGCGTCCGGGGCAACTGCCCGCAGCTCGAGGCCTCCTTCGTGCTCGACACTCAGTGGGAGGAGCTCCACGCGCCCGCGCCCGAGACGAGCGACGAGGCGCTCGCGGCCCGCGAGGCCACGCTGACCTTCGACGACCCCATCAACATCCAGTACACGTCCGGCACGACCGGCAGCCCCAAGGGGGCCACGCTCAGCCACCACAACATCCTGAACAACGGGTACATGCTCGCGCAGATCATGGACTACTCGGAGCAGGATCGCGTGTGCGTGCCCGTGCCCTTCTATCACTGCTTCGGCATGGTGATGGGCAACCTGGCGAGCATGTCGGTAGGGGCCTGCGTGGTGATTCCGGCGGAGGCCTTCGACCCGGGGGCGACGCTCGAGACGATTCAGGCCGAGCGCTGTACCTCGCTCTACGGCGTGCCGACGATGTTCATCGGGCAGCTCGCCCATCCCGCGTTCGACGCCTTCGATCTCGGGAGCCTTCGGACCGGGTGCATGGCCGGATCGCCCTGTCCCGTCGAGGTGATGAAGCAGGTCATCGAGCGCATGAACATGAAGGAGGTCACCATCGCCTACGGGATGACGGAGACCTCGCCGGTGTCCACGCAGACCCGCGGGGACGACACGATCGAGAAGCGCGTGGGCTCCGTCGGCCGCGTGCACCCGCACGTCGAGGTGAAGATCATCGATCCCGAGATGGGGGTGACCGTGCCCCGCGGGGTGCGCGGCGAGCTGTGCACGCGCGGCTATAGCGTGATGCTCGGCTACTGGAACAACGAGGAAGCCACGAAGAACGCCATCGACGCCGGGCGCTGGATGCACACGGGTGATCTCGCGACGATGGACGACGAGGGCTACGTCAACATCACCGGACGCATCAAGGACATGATCATCCGCGGGGGCGAGAACATCTATCCCCGCGAGGTCGAGGAGTACCTCTACCGGCACCCGGCCGTGGAGGACGCCCAGGTCATCGGGATCCCCTCGGAGAAGTACGGCGAAGAGGTCATGGCCTGGGTGAAGGTCGCCGCGGGAGAGAGCGTCACCGAGGACGACCTCGTGGCGTTCTGCAAGGGCAACATCGCGACCTTCAAGATCCCGAAGTTCTGGCGTCTCTGCGACGAGTTCCCGATGACGGTCACGGGCAAGATCCAGAAGTTCAAGATGCGCGACATCTCCATCCAGGAGCTCGGGCTCGCCGACGCGGCGGCCGCGCAGACGGCCTGAGACCATGGGCAGCCAGGCGCTCCGCGACCCTGCGTCCCTCGCCCGCGTTGCGGGGGCCGCCGAAGCGGTCAATCACTGCCTCCCGTGAGCCCACCGCCGAGGAGCCTTCGGCTCTACGTCGGGCTCGTCCTCGTGGCCGTGCCCATCCTCGCCGCCGCGCTGCTCGTCGGCGCCGGCGACCTCGGGGACGTGCGCCTCGGCGACACCTTTCTGGCGCTTCGGCTCCAGCGCGTCGCCTCCGCCTTCCTCGCCGGCGCGGCGCTGGCCGGCGGCGGCGTGGTGGTCCAGGGGCTCTTCCGGAACCCCCTCGCCAGCCCTTCGATCCTGGGGACGAACGCGGGGGCCGCGCTCGGTGGTCAGGCGGCGCTGCTCGCGGCGCAGCTCGTCGGCGTGCGCGCCGTGGCCCCGGAGCTCCTCGTCCCGCTGGGGTGCTTGATGGGCGCCTTCGCGTCGCTCGTCATCCTGCTCGCGCTGCTCCGGATCACCGACGACTTGCTGGCGCTGCTGCTCACGGGCTTCGCGCTCTCGGCGCTCTTCCTCAGCATCAGCGCCTTCCTCACGAGCCTCGCGCAGGAGAGCTTCGAGCTCGGTCGCGCCGTCGTGAGCTTCTCGCTCGGCGGCGTCGCCGGCGCCGGCCCCCCGCAGCTCGCGCTGGCGCTCCCGCTGATCGTCGTCGGTCTGCTGGCGGCGTTCGGCTGGGGCCGCGCCCTCGACCTGCTGCTGAGCGGCGAGGAGGAGGCGCGGAGCCTCGGCGTCGACGTGCGCCAGGTGCGCTTCTTCGCGGCGCTCTGGACCAGCGTGCTCGTCGCCGGCGCGGTCTCGCTCGGCGGCAACGTGAGCTTCGTGGGGCTCGTCGTGCCCCACGCGCTCCGGCCCTTCGCCGGCGTGGCCCATCGCCGGCTGCTCCCGGCCGCGGTGCTTGGCGGGGGGCTCTTCGTCGTGCTTTGCGACGTGGTCGCGCGGGCGCTCCCCTCGCAGGGCGAGATCCCCCTCGGCGTGGTGACCGGGCTGGTGGGGGCGCCGCTCTTTCTCGTCCTCCTCGCGCGCATGCGGAAGGAGCTCGCCGCGTGAGCGCGCCCGAGAATGCCGACGTGCGCGGGCTCGAGGCGCGCGGGCTCGCCGTTCGCCGGGGCGCACGGCAGGTGCTCATGGACGTCGACGTGGACGCGGCGCCGGGGCGGGTCACGGCGGTTCTGGGCCCGAACGGCGCCGGCAAGAGCACGCTGCTCCTCGCCCTTGCCGGGCTCGTCCGGGCCACGGGGCACGTCCGGGCCGATGGGGTCGACCTCGCCGAGCTCTCGCTCCGCGAGCGCGCGCGCCGGGTGGCCTACGTCCCGCAGCGCTCGCAGCTCCGGAGCGCGCTCCGCGTGGAGGAGGTCGTGGCCCAGGGCCGCTACGCGCACGGTTCGCGCTCCGAGGACGCCGTGCGCGAGGCCCTCGAAACGGCGCGCGCGGCGGAGCTCGAGGGGCGCGTCTTCACCCGGCTCAGCGTGGGCGAGCAGCAGCGCGTGCTCGTGGCGCGGGCCCTCGCGACCCGGGCCTCGGTCCTGCTCCTCGACGAGCCGACGGCGTCGCAGGACATCGCCCAGGCGCTGGCGACCTTCGCCCTGCTCCGCGAGCTCGCGGCCGCCGGGCGCACCGTCGCCGTCGTGGTACACGCCCTCGAGCACGCCCATCGCTTCGCCGACGACGCAATCCTCCTCGATGGCGGCAAGGTCGTGCGCACGGGGCTCGCCACCGAGACCCTCGCCCCCGGTCCGCTTCGGGAGGTCTTCGGCGTGCGCATGGAGCGCGGCGGCCTCCGCTTCGAGCTCCACACCGCCAGCGACGGGAGCGAGCCATGAGCCGGACGGCGCTCTCGAACGTCGCCGCGCTCGCGCTCGCGCTGGCGTTGAGCCTCGGCGTGGCGCAGCAGCTGACGCAGCGCGCGCCTGCGCCCGACGAGAGCGGCGACGGGGTGGCCGCGCCTCCGGTGCCCGACGCCTCGGGCCGGACCTTCCCCGTGCGCCGCTACGCGCGCGTCGTGAGCGCGAGCCCCCTCGCGGATCAGGTCTTCTCGGAGCTGCTCGAGCCGGGCCGCGTGCTGGCCGTGACGCGCTACGGGCGGGAGAGCCCGCTCGGCGGATGGCGCCATGCCGGCGCCCGGACGCTCGGGCGCCTCGAGGACCTCGAGGCGGTGCTCGACCTCGAGCCGGACCTCGTCGTGGTGAGCGGGTTCGCGGATCCCGCGCGGGTGGCGCGGCTTCGGGACGCGGGGCTCTCGGTCTTCGACGTCGGACGCATGGACGGGACGAGCGCGCTCCTCCCCGCCGTGCGACGGCTCGCGGCGCTCGTGGGGGAGCCCGAGCGCGGCGAGGCCCTCGCGACGCGTTGGCTCCGGCGCTTCCGGACCGTCGCCGCCGACGTGCCCCCGGCCACGCGCCTCCGGGGCGCCTACGTCGGCATCTTCGGCGACAAGCTCTACGGCGGGACGTCGGGCTCGAGCTACGGGGACGTGCTCGCCGCCGCCGGCGTCCGCGACGTGGCGGCGGAGGCCGGGCTCGAGGGGTGGCCCGAGTACACGAGCGAGCAGCTCCTCGCCCTCGACCCGCCGGTGCTCGTCGTGCCCGCCGGCCGGCGCGAGGCGCTCTGTCGCCACGTGGGCCTCGACGCGCTCCAGGCGTGCGGGGGCGAGGGGCGCATCGTCGAGGTGGACGAGGCGCTCCTCGGCGACCCGGGCCTCGGCATGCTCGACGCCGCGGAGGCGATCCGTGACGCGCTCTACGGCCCCGCGCAGCCCGTCCCGTAGGATCGGTCGCGCCCCGTCGCGTTCCGGGCTGACGGGCGGGGCACCGCGGCGCCACTCACGCGCACGGGGGCAACCGCGTACGGGTTGCGCTACCGTGCAGCGCGGAGACGGCGGAAGGCGAGGGCGGCGATGAGGCGGAAGATCGGGACCGGGGGCCGTTGGCTCCTGGCGGCGCTCCTGCTCGGGGCATGCGGCGGCGGCGAGCGCGAGGCGTCCGACGGCGGCATCGACCGCAGCTGCGTCGGCGACGACGAGTGCCCGAGCGGCGAGGTCTGCTTCGAGGGGACCTGCACCCCCGAGGGCGACGTCCCCGCGCCGGACATGGGGCCGCCCTGCGAGGACCTCGACGGGGACGGCTACGGCCCGAACTGCGGGACCACGCCCGACGATCCCCGCAACATGGACTGCGACCCGCAGGACCCGATGCTGACGGGCGTCGAGGTCTGCGACGGAGCGGACAACGATTGCGACCCGAACGTCGACGAGGGTGTGCTCTCGGCGTGCGGCAACTGCGACCCCGATTGCGACCTCTCGGGCGTCGGACCGGGCGGCGGCACCGGCGAGGACGGCTTCGACATCGACGACGACGGCGGCCTCGCCCTCGACGAAGACGGCGCGATCATTCTCGACTCGCAGTCCATCGAGACGACGAACATCTGGATCGCGAACACCGGCGAGGGGACCGTCTCCAAGTTCGAGACGGAGGCGCCCTACCGGGAGATCGCGCGCTACTCGACGGGGCCCGACGACTTCCGGGTCTTCGTCGGCGGCACCTTCGCCACGGGCGGCAACGACCCCTCGCGGACGAGCGTGAACACGCGCGGCGACGCCTTCGTGGCGAACCGGAGCGGCAACGACCTGACCTACATCAGCGGCCTCGGCCTGGCCTGCCCGGACACCAACGGGGACGGCGTGATCACCACGAGCACGGACGTGGACGGCGACGGGTTCGTGAGCCGCGCCGAGGTGCTCCCCTTCGGCGAGGACGATTGCGTCGTGAGCCGGAGCCTCGACGACGTGTTCCCCGGGGAGAGATTCGTGCGCGCGGCCGCCGCCCAGGACGTCACGGGCCTCGACGGCTTCGTGCATCGCTACATCTGGGTCGGGGGCTTCCAGACCCGGCGCATCGCGAAGTTCGAGGTGGTGGAAGAGCCCGGCGGATTGGTCACGCTCGTGCCGCGCCTCGTCACGGACGCGCCCTTCGCGACCTACGGGTTCGCGCTCGACGGCCGCGGCGTCCTCTGGATCGCCAGCCTCGGTAGCGGCCAGCTCGGGTTCATCGACACGAACATCTGCCTCGACGACGCGAGCTGCGACGTCGACTTCTGTACGGCGCCGGACTCCGAGTCGCCGGCCTGTGACGCGGCGATCAAGGGCTCCATCCCGACGCCCGTGGGCTCCTACGGCATCACCGTCGACTTCAACCAGCGCGTCTGGATCGGCGGCGCCGGCGTGGCCCGCTTCGATCCCGCAGCGCCCTCGGGGAGCCGCTGGGTGGTCTCGCGCGACGGGAGCGGCGACGGGCCCGGTGGCGTCAACGGCATCGCGGCGGACGCCGCCGGATGGATCTGGGGCGCGGCGCTCAACCGCGGCGTCTATCGGATCTTCGCCGACGACCCCTCGCGCTTCGCGCTCGTGAGCGGCACCGATGGCGTGTTGAACAAAGGCATGGCCGTGGCCGCGGACGGCAACATCTGGTCGATCACCATGGGGACGAGCACGGACGACGTGACCTCGACCTCGCAGGCGCTGGTCATCGCGCCGGGCGTGACCTTCGGCGACGAGGTGGTCCAGCGCGACGTCGCGAGCTCCATCTTCAACTCCTACACCTACTCGGACATGACGGGGCTTCAGCTCCGGCTCGCGACGGCGCCGCAGGGGAGCTGGAGCCACGTCTTCGAGGGCTGCGATCCGGCGACGACGGAGGACGGGCTGACGCGCTGGAGCCAGCTCCGCTTCGACGCGGACGTTCCGCCGGGCACGCAGATCACCTTCCGCTTCCGGACCGCGCGGAACCGGGCGCGCCTCGAGGTGGCGAACTGGGTCACGGCCGGGCGCGTGCCGGGCGTCGCGTCGCCCATCGAGCTCTCCATGCGCATCGCCCGCGAGCTGGAGCTGATGCGCATCAACGAGGTCGGGAACTTCCTCGAGATCGAGGCCGTACTCGAGTCCACGCGGGCCAGCGTGAGCGAGGTCGTGACCCCGCGCCTTCGCGGCGTCGAGGTCGTCTACACCTGCCCGCCACGCTTCGGCTGAGCGGGCTCAGAAGGTCTGCGGGGTGTAGGGATCCGGCGGCCGCGGCGTCGCCGGGATTCCGCCGGGGCCGATGTACTCGTTGGGGCCGAAGCCGAGCAGCGGGTAGAAGATCGGCGCCAGGAAGGCAAGCCCGACCCCGTAGGCCTCGCTCTGGCCGAAGGCCTTCGCGACGCCGATGCCGATCAACACGGACCCGACGATGTTCACCAGGGGGAAGAAGAGCAGGACCACGTACCAGCCCGGGACGCCCGCGATGCGCACCAGGACGATCAGGTTCCAGATGGGCACGAGGCAGGCCCAGCCGGGCTCTCCGGCTTTCGCGAAGACGCGCCAGATGCCGGCGATGCAAAGCACCATCATGGCGAGCATGCCGAGCGAGAAGAGCAGGAAAATCAAACCGCCGATCATGGCGCCAAGCTAGCGCCGCCCGCGCGCACGCGCCCGAAACGAAACGAGCCCGCGGCCCGAAGGCCGCAGGCTCCCTTCGAGGCGCGTCCGGCGTCAGCCGGCGGCCGTTACGGCGCGCTTGGCCATGACGCCCACGAGGTGGGCGCGGTAGGCGGCGTCGCCCTCCATGTCGCTCTGGAGCCCCTCGGTGGCGACGGCGATGCCGTCGAGGGCGCCGGCGCTCCAGTCGTTGGCCAGGGCCTGCTCCATGGCCTCCACGCGGAAGTAGCTCGAGCTCGCGCCGGTCACGGCCACGCGCACGCCGCTTGCGTGCTTCGCGACGAAGACGCCGACGATGGCGTACTTCGACGCCGTCGAGGCGAACTTCCCGTAGGCGGCCTTCTCGGCCTTGGGGATCTTCACCTTCGTGATGATCTCGTCCTCTTCGAGGGCCGTCTCGAAGAGACCCTTGAAGAAGTCGTCCGCGGTGATCTCGCGGCGGTCCGTGACGATGGTCGCGCCGAGGGCGATGAGCGCCGCCGGG
>JBCDGX010000191.1:0-9383 GCA_038750805.1 Myxococcota bacterium | reverse complement strand
CGCCGAGGGTCAGGGCGACCCCACCGAGCATCAGGAGCACGCCGAGGATCGGGCTGTGGTCGACGACGAGCAGCCGGTCCGGCGTGTTCTCCTTCCACTTCATGGCGTGGGCTCAGCGCCGGCGGCCACGGCGCGCTCCGCGGAGCCGCGCCGAGGGCGGATAGGGCGAGCCGATCGCCGGCAGCCGCCCCCCCATGGCCCGCCCCTCGGGCGTCGCCCAGGCGCGACCGTAGAAGGCCCCTGCGCGCGCCGCGGCGGGATCGGTGCGCGCGTCGAGCGGACTGTCCGCCGGGACGTCGGCGTCGAGGAGGTGCCAGCCGTCCGGCAGCGAGAGCCCGGCCGCCTCTTCGGGATGCGCGGCGATCTGCCCGGCGGCGTCGACCTGGAAGCGGAAGACCCGGAACGCGCGCCGCTCCTCGTCGCGGACCTGGCACTCCCAGGCGCCGGGCTTCGAGCCGAGGTCGAAGTAGTTCTGCCGGTGGCCTTCGGGGTCGGCGCCGAAGGTCAGCGGGAGCTCGTAGGTGTACCGGCGGAAGCGGATCTCCTCCCGCTCGGTGCGGCGCTCTCCCCGCACGACGCGCACCTCGCGGACGTGCTCGTCGTCGCTCGACGCGCCGACGCGATCGTAGGGGAGCGGCACATGCTCTCCGTCGACGCTGCAGCGGAGCCGCGGGCTCGCGACGTAGCCCTCGACGGCGGCCCAGGCGTGGAGGTGCACGGTGTGGAGCCGGCTCCGGGTCCGCGTGGTGAAGCCCGGGTGCTGCTCGATGACCATGGCGGCGACGTCGGCGTGCCGGTTGATGAAGTACTCGCCGGGGAGGTCCCCGCCGTCACGGTCCGACTTGGCGACGCGGCGCATGTCGACGGTGTGCGTGCGGACGAGGGTCTCGGCCTCGGTCGCGTTGTCGATGAAGAAGACCTCGACGGTGATCGGGCCCGTAGCCGTGAGCCGGAGGTCCGTGTCCTTGCAGACCGTCACCCAGAAGCGGTTCGGCGGCGCGTCGCGCTCGACGCCGAAGCGGTCGAGGGTCCCGTCGCAGGTCTTCTGCCCGAGCACCCGGCGGCCGCTCTTGAGCACGAAGCGGAAGGCGCTCCCGGGCGCGATGCCGGTGCCGAGGAGCTGCGCCTGGGCTTCGAGGTACCAGCCCTCGCTCGGCTGCCCGTTGGAGATCGAGCTCCGCGTCTGGACGCGGTAGTGCGCGAAGGCGTCGTCGAAGCGAACCCCCTCGGGCAGGTCGGCGGCCGCGGGCGCGGCACTCAGCGCGACGAGCGCGAGAGCCAGAAGGGAAACCGAGGCGTGCGTGCGTCGTCCGATCATGCGGCGACGGACCTATCCCGAAGCGCCAAGCGAATCCACCCCGGACGAGCCTACCCAGGCTGCCGGTCACCCGTCGATGCCCGCAAGGAGCGCGGCGCCGAAGCTCTCCACGCGCGCTGGGCCCATGCCCTTGCACGCGAGGAGCTCCTCTTCGTCCCGCGGCGCGCGACGGGCGATCTCCCGGAGCGTCCGGTCCGTGCACACGACATACGCAGGCACGCCCCGCTCCTTGGCGAGCTCCGAGCGAACCGCCCGGAGACGCTCGAAGCGCTCGGCCTCGTCGCTCGTCAGCTCCGGCTCGTCCGGGGCCATGCGGCTCGCGCCCCGCTCGGCGCGGCGAGCGCGCCCCGGCTTGCTCTTCGGCGGCGGGAGGCAGCGGACGGGCTCCTCGCCCTTCATCACGGCGACGCCGCGCGAGGTGAGCAGGGGCTTCGGGTAGTCGTCGGCGCTCACCAGCGCGTAGCCCGCCGTCACGAGGCGCCGGAGCAGCGCCGTCACCCACTCGAGGTCGTGCTCCGCGAGGAGCCCGAAGGTGCTGAGCTGGTCGAAGCGCCAGCGCTGGAGCATCGCGTCCTTCTTGCCGACGAGCATCTTCGCGATGGCCGTCATGCCGACCTGTCCGCGCACGCGCGCGAGGCCGCTCAGCGCCTTCCGGACGACGAGCGCGTCCTCGTCGCTCACCTCCCGGGCGCCCTCCCCCTCGGTCTCGAGGCGCGCGCACACGTCGCAATGGCCGCAGCCACCGAGGAGCTCCGCCTCGTCGCCGAAGTAGCGAAGGATGAAGTCGTGGCGGCAGCTCCCGGCCTCCACGTAGCGCATGAGATCGAGGAAGAGCCCCCACTGCCGGTCGATCTCCGACTGCGCCGGCCGCTGCGCCGGGTCCCAGGAGCGCTCGATGAGCCGGCGCCGGAGCCCGAGGTCCGCCGAGCTCGTCAGGAGCAGCCCATGCGCGAGCTTCCCGTCGCGGCCCGCGCGCCCGACCTCCTGGTAATAGGCCTCGATGGAGCCCGGCGCCTGCGCGTGCACCACGGTCCGGATATCCGCCCGGTCGATGCCCATGCCGAAGGCGTTCGTCGCCACCACGACGTCGAGGCCCCCCGACGCGAAAGCCGCGTTCACCTCCGCCCGCGCGTCAGCCGGCAGCCCCGCGTGGTACGCCGCCGAGCGGTAGCCGAGCTCGCCGATCTGCCCGGCGATCTGCTCGGTCCGCTTCCGGGTCGAGGCGTAGACGATCGCCGCGCCCTTCGGCGCCGAGGGCGCGCCGAGCGCCTCGCGCACGGCGCCCTCGAGCGCCCGGCGCCGGGCCTTCGAAGAATCGAGGGGGAGCGCCTCCAGATGCAGATTGGGGCGCGCGAACCCGCGGAGGATGAGCGGCGCGTCGGCGAGGCCGAGGCGCTCGGCGATCTCCTCGCGCACCACGGGCGTCGCCGTGGCCGTGCACGCCAGGATCCGCGGCGGCGCGAGCGCCTGCACGAGCCCGCCGAGGCGCAGGTAGTCGGGCCGGAAGTCGTGCCCCCATTGGCTGATGCAATGCGCCTCGTCGACGGCGAGGAGCGGCACCCGGAGCTGGCGGAGGAGCTCCATCATGCTGGGGTTTCCGAGGCGCTCCGGCGCGACGTAGACGAGCTGGTAGCGCCCCGCACGGAGCCCCGCCTCGCGCTCGCGCCGCTCGTCCAGAGGCACCGTGGACGAGAGCCAGGTCGCCTCGACGCCCCGCTCCCGGAGCCCGCGCACCTGATCCTCCATCAGCGCAACCAGCGGGGAGATGACCAGCGTCGTCCCCTCGAGCTGCGTCGCCGGGAACTGGTAGGTGAGCGATTTTCCGCCGCCGGTGGGCGCGATGACGAGCGCCCGGCCCGCGCCTTCGAGGATCGCCTCCACCGCGTCCCGCTGCCACGGCCGGAACGCCGAGAAGCCGAAGGTGGCCTCGAGGCGCGCCTCGAGGGACACGCCCGAGCCCCCCGACGCTTGCCCGGCCACGCCGGCGTCCGCGGGCTGAGCCGCGTCTCGATTGTCGGGCCCATGGGCCGCCTCGCCGGGCACGGGCAGGACCCTAGCAGCTGCGTGGGACATGGACGGGTCATGGCACGCCCGGGCCGAGGCTCGGGCGGGCGTGGGGGACCTCCCCACGGATGGCGGGCGTCCGGCCGCTCTCGGGCCATACTCCCCGCGATGGCCCCCGGACCCGCCGCCGACGTGACCCGCGCGCTCGCTCCGCGCGCCGGCCACTTCCTGGCGCTGGCGCTCTCGGCGCTGGGCCTCCATTGCGCCCACGCGGGGGACGGGGGCAGCGCGGACGACCGGCCGACGCGGCTCGTGCTCCCGGGCGACACGGTGGGCCTCTCGGGCCTCGGACGTACGGAGGACGGCGCGCTCTGGGCCGTGGCCGAGAACCAGCGCGTGGCCCTGCGCATCGTCGGGCGGCGCATCGAGCGCATCCCCGTGACCGGCGTCCCGCCGCAGCTCGAGCTCGAGTCCATCGCGGCGCTCGGTCGCGGGCGCTTCGCGCTCGGCACGGAGAGCGACGTGGCCGGGCGCTCGGGGGACGAGATCCTCTTCGCCGAGCTCGAAGGCGGCACGCTCCGCGCACGGCCCGGCCTGATGTGCCCCTACGATCTCTGGGGCCTCGTCGGCGAGGACAACCAGGGCATCGAGGGGCTCTGCGAGGTGGACGGGGCGCTGGTGCTCGCCGCGGAGGTCACGAGCGTGGACGAGCAGGGGCGGCGCTTCGCGCCCATCGCGCGCCGGGGCATCAGCGGCGGGTGGTCCCGCTACCGCCTGCCCCTCACCTCCCCGGACGGGAAGCTCAGCGCCATCGCCTGTCGACCGCTGCCGGCGGGGCAGATCGAGGTTCACGTCATCGAGCGGCATTTCGGCGTCATGCGCGTGCTCCGGGCGGTGATCCCCCCCGTCGACCGCGACGTGGACCTCGTGCCCCAGCTTCGCCTGAACCTCGACGAATGGGTCGGCGAGCGTCCCCTTCCGCCGAACTTCGAGGGGCTCGAGATCCTCCCGGACGGGCGGGCGGTCATGGTCGTCGACAACTTCTACCGGGGCATGGCGCGCGGTCCCTCGGAGCTCTGGTGGTTCCCCATGGACCGGGTCCTTCCGCGCGCGCCGGTCCCGCGCGCGTCGGCTCCGCCGGCCGAGCCGGTCCCCTCGCAGCCGCGCCGCGCCCCGTGACGGCTCGCTTCGTCGCCATCGCCGCCGCCGGCACCGAAGGCGTGCTCGCGGAGGAGCTCGCGGCCCTCGGTCTCGCCCCCGAGGAGGGCGAGCGCGGCGCCGTGCCCTTCGGCGGCCCGGGCCCCCACCTGGCGCCGGGCTACCGCGCCGCGCTGTGGAGCCGCGTCGCCAGCCGCGTGCTCATGCCCCTCCTCCGCTTCCCGCTCCCGGACGACGAGCGCGAGGCGGCCGAGGCCCTCTACGAGGCCGCGCGCCGCGTGCCGTGGACCGAGCACCTCCACCCCGGCGGGACGCTCGCCGTCGAGGCCGTCGCCGCGCGCGAGCGCCAGGCCCACACGCGCTTCCTCGCGCTCCGCACGAAGGACGCCGTCGTCGACGCGCTCCGCGAGGCCTGGGGCCATCGCCCGGACGTGGACGTGCGCGCGCCGGACCTCCCGCTCCATCTGCACTGGGGGCGGAGCGAGGCGACGCTCTCCCTCGACGTGCTCGGCGTCCCGCTCCACCGCCGCGGCTATCGGGCCCGGGGCGCGGCCGCCCCGCTTCGGGAGACCCTCGCCGCCGCCGTGCTCCGGCTCTCGGGCTTCCCCGGCGAGGGCGAGCTGCCCCTCGTCGATCCCATGTGCGGCTCCGGGACGCTCCTCGCCGAGGCCGTGGGGATGCTCCGCCACGAAGCGCCGCGAACGAACGTTCGGCTTCGTGCATGGGCGGGCCACGACCGCGCGCTCTGGGGCGAGCTCGTCGCCGAGGCGAAGACCCGGGCCGCGGACGCCCGGGACCGAGCGCTCCCGCTCCATGGCTTCGACGCGGACCCCGCGGCCGTACGCCAGGCCCGGGAGACCCTCGCCTCCGTCGGCGCGGCGGGGGTCCCCGTCACCGTCCGCGCGCTCCGCGACCTCGAGGCGCCGCCGGGTCCGCCCGGGCACGTCGTCGTGAACCCGCCCTACGGGGAGCGCCTCGGCGAGGCCGGGGAGGTGCTCCGGCTCTACGCGGACCTCGGCGACGTGCTGAAGCAGCGCTTTGGCGGCTGGCAGGCTCACGTGATCAGCGCCAACGAGCAGGCGCTCGGACGCATCGGGCTCCGGCCGGCGCGCAAGGACCGGCTCTTCAACGGGGCCCTCCCCTGCCGCCTCGACCACTTCCCGCTCCGCGCGCCAAGGGGCGAGGGCGGCCCGCGCTGGCGGAAGCCCCGCCCGGAAGCCGAGATGCTCGCGAACCGGCTCCGAAAGAACCGGAAGCGCCTCGGCAGATGGGCCCGGCGCGAGGGCATCACCTGCTGGCGCGTCTACGACGGCGACGTCCCGGAGTACCACCTGGCCGTGGACCTCTACGAGGACGCGGCGGTGATCCAGGAGTTCCGCCGCTCCTCGCGCGCCGATCCGAAGCTCGCCGACGCGCGCCTCGAGGACGCGCTCCTCGTCGTGCCCGAGGTGCTCGGCCTCGACCCCGAGAGCGTGCACCTCCGGGTGCGGGCGCGGCGCGAAGCGCCCTACGCCAAGCGCAGCGCCCGCGGCGAGCGCCGACCCGTGCGCGAAGGCCCCTTCACCTTCGAGGTGAACCTCACCGACTACCTCGACGTCGGCATCTTCCCCGACCACCGCGTGCTCCGCGCGCGCATCGGCGCAGAGGCCGAGGGCCGCTTTCTCAACCTCTTCGCCTACACGTGCACGGCCAGCGTGCACGCGGCCGCGGGCGGGGCGCACACCACGAGCGTCGACCTCTCGTCGACCTACCTCGGCTGGGGCGAGGACCACTTCCGCCGCAACGACCTCGACCCCCGGGCGCATGCCTTCGTCCGCGCCGACGCCCGCGCCTTCCTCGAGCGGAGCCGGGGCGGCTTCGACCAGGCGCTGGTCGCCCCGCCGAGCTTCAGCCGTTCGAAGGGGGCGCCGGACTTCGAGATCCAGAAGGACCACGGCGCCCTCCTCCGCGCGGTCCACGGCGCGCTCGCGCCCGGCGGGGTGGCCTGGTTCTCGACGCACGCCCGCCGCTTCGAGCTCGACCCGGGGCTCGAGCGGCTCTTCGCCGTCGAGGCGGTGGATACGGTACCGCAGGACTATCGGCGGAGCCCCCACGTGACCTGGCGGCTCACCCGGAAGCGATGAGCCGCGCGCTCCGGCGGCTGCTCCTCGCGGACGACGCGGCCCGCGTGGACCAGGGGCTCGCGCTGGCGAAGGCACTCGACGACGGCGCGGCGATCGACGCGCTCCTCGCCGAGACGACGATCCGTGGCGGGCGCCTCGTCCCCGGGAGGCCCTTCCTGGCCGCCGCGGGACGCCAGCCGCTGAGGGATCGGGCGCTCCGCGGCCTCCTCGCCGCCCACCCGGAGCCGTCGCGCCGGGCCGCCATCCGGCGCCTGAGGGTCTTCGGCGCCGCGCGGCAGGGCGACGCGAAGCTCGCGCCGGAGGGCGGCACGTTGCCCCGTTTCCTCGGGCTCCGCTCGCTGGAGCTCCTTCACCTCGCCCGCCTCCCGAGGGCGCTGCCGGCGGGGCTCAGGCGGCTCCGCGTGAGGGACGTGGACGACCCCGCGCTGATCGCGACGCTGGCGGCCCGGGCGGGGGCCGGGCTGCGCTGGCTCGACCTCGAGCGCGTGCCGCTCGAGAGCCTCGACGGCCTCGAAGGCCTCCCGCAGCTCCGAGGCCTCGCGCTTCGGGGGCTCCGGCGCCTCGGCTCGCTGGCGGGGCTCTCGGGGCACCCGTCGCTCCGGGCCCTCGTTCTTCAGCGCCTCGGCCTTCCGGCGACGCCGATCCCGAGGCTGCCCCGGCTCGTGGCCCTGCGCCTCGAAGGGGGGCCCGCGCACGTGGCACTGACGCCCGAGAGCACGCCCTCGCTTCGGCGCTTCGCGGCGCGCGACCCCGGCGACCCGACGCTCGAGGGCCTCTTCGCCCATCCCTCCGTGGCCCACGTGCGCATCGAGGGCGCCCTTCGCCTGCTCCGCCTCGCGGGCGCGGCGGCCTGCCGGGGCCTTCGGCACGTCGAGCTCCTTCACTGCGCGAAGGTGGACCTTCGCGGCCTGGCCGACGCGCCGGCGCTCGAGACGCTCGTGCTCCGCGGATCGGTGGCCGTGGAGCTCGGCGCCCTCGCCGGCGCGCCCCGGCTTCGGCGCGTCGCCGTTCGCCTCCCGCACGTGGACCTCGGGCCGCTCCGGGACCTTCCGGCGCTCGAGGTGGTGGACCTCCGCGGAGGGCCGCCGCCCCGGGACCTCGACGCGCTCGTCGGGCTGCCCCTTCGCCGCCTGGAGCTGGAGCCACGCTACCGTGCGGCCGTGCCCGAGGCCCTCCGCTCGCTCCTGCCGCCCGCGACGCCCGGAGGGGGCGCGCGATGAAGCTCGCGGCGGGGCTGTTGATGGTGCGCCGGAGCCCGGAGGGGCTCCTCTTCTTCCTCGTGCATCCGGGCGGCCCCTTCTTCGCGAAGCGGGACGCGGGGGTCTGGTCGATCCCGAAGGGCCTCGTCGAGCCGGGCGAGGACCCGGCGGAAGCCGCGCGCCGGGAGTTTCACGAGGAGACGGGCCACACGGCGCCCCCGGCAGAGGCGCTCGTGGCCCTCGGCGAGGTGCGCCAGACCAAGAAGCGGGTCCTCGCCTGGGCGTTCCACGACGCCGCGTGGGACCCGGCGACGCTCCGCTCGAACGAGTTCGAGCTCGAGTGGCCACCGCGCTCCGGCACCCTGCGGCGCTTCCCAGAGGTGGACCGGGGCGCCTTCTTTCGTCGCGACGCCGCCGAGGAGCGCATGCTCACGCGCCAGCAGGCGCTTCTCGCCCGCGCGGAAGACGCCTTTTCCGCGGCGCGTTGACCGGCGCACGCCGGGCCCCGATGATTCGCCCGATGGCGACGCCGAGCGGGGACGATCCGCGCGCCGGAGACGTGGTCGCCGGTCGCTACCGCATCGAGCGGCCACTCGGCGAGGGTGGCATGGCGCAGGTCTTTCAGGCGACGGACCTGGCCGGCGGAAGGCGCATCGCGCTCAAGCTCCTCCGGAAAGAGGTCGCCCAGAGCCCCGAGGCCGTGCAGCGGTTGCGCCAGGAGGGCGAGGTGCTGAGTCAGCTTCAGCACCCGGCCATCGTGGCCGTCGAGACCTACGGCCAGATCGAGAGCGGGCAGCTCTTCCTGGCCATGGAGCTCCTCGAGGGGGAGACGCTCCGAGCACGCCTGAGGCGCACCCCGCAGCTCTCCCCGGAGGAGCTGGCGCCGGTGGTGGCCGGCATCGTCGCGGGCCTCGAGGCGGCGCACGGAGCGGGCGTCGTCCATCGGGACCTGAAGCCGGACAACGTGTTCCTGGCGCGGCTGCCGGGGCAGCCCGGGTTCCAGGTGAAGATCCTCGACTTCGGGATCTCGAAGGTGACCGGAGCCGACCGGCTGACGCGCACGGGGCAGGTGCTCGGGACGCCGCGCTACATGGCGCCGGAGCAGCTCGCGGCGGAGCGCGATCTCGACGCGCGCGTGGACGTGTACGCGCTCGGGGTGATGCTCTACGAGGCGCTGGCCGGGCGCTCGCCCTTCCTGACGAGCTCACCGAGCGAGCTGATCGTGGCGATCATCCACGGCAAGACCACGCCGCTCCGGGCGGCGCGGCCGGACGTGTCCCCCGAGATCGAGGCCGTGGTGGCCCGGGCCATGGCGCGGGCCCGGGAGGCGCGCTTCGCGACGGCCCGGGCGCTCGGCGAGGCCTTCCTGACGCTGGCCGCGCCGGCGGGTCCGAGCGAGCGTCGGTCGGGGCCGGGAACGGTCGCGCTCGGCGCCATGCCCCCGGGCCCCGACGCGCCGCCCGCGAGCTCGGACGAATCGCTTCGGCCGGGCACCTTCAGCGCGTTTCAGGCCGCGACGCCTCCCCCGGGCGCGGAGGACCCGGCCGCGGCCACGGTGCCCGGGCGCCGCGCGGGTCGCGT
>JBCDGX010000190.1:0-9387 GCA_038750805.1 Myxococcota bacterium | reverse complement strand
CTTCGAGGCCTCGGCGCCACGCCGAGGCATCCAGGGCGTCCGGCGCGAGCGTGAGCGCTCGGCGAAGGAGGCGCCGGGCGTCCGCGGGCGGCGCCTCGAGCGCGGCCGCCGCGTAAATCGGCGCGAGCTCGGCGCGGCGCGGGTGGAGCGGGGCGTCCCGAAGCACGGCGTCCGCGCTCTCCAGCGCCAGCGCGGGCGCGGCCGCCAGCGCGGCGTCGAGGCGCTCGGTGACCGGCCCGAGCCGCTCGGCGTCGAGCGCCTCGTAGAGCTCCTCGCGTGTCCGGCGCCACCCCCACGCGGGATCCGCGTCACGGCCGAGCTGGTTCTTGAAGGCGCGCCGAAGCTGCCAGATGCCGTTGTGGGCGAAGCGCTCCATGGCGCCGCGGGAGGCCTCGCGAAGCGCCCGGTCCGGCTGCCCGACGAAGTCGACGACCACCGGCATGGCGTCGAAGTCCCGCGCCTCGCCATAGGCCGTGAGGAGCGCGACCAGGGCCGCGCCCTCGGAGCGCTGCACGGCGGCCCCGGGGGAGGCCATGCCGAGCTCCCGGAGGCCCCACTCGGCCCATACGCGCACGTTCGTGTCCGGGTAGCCCTTCAGGACCACCAGCGCGGGCCCGAGCGCCGCGCCCCGGCGGTGAACCAGCCGGCGCCGCTCCCAGCGCCACATGCGCGGCGTCAGCGAGAACACGTCCCCTACCGTGCGGAGCGCGTCGAGGGTCCCGAGGCGCTCGACGCTCCGGAGGTAGGCGAGGCGCTCCGCGGTTCGAGAAGCGACGGCGTCGCGCCGCTCCGCGAGCACCGGAAGCACCCCCGCGGCGATGTCGACCATGTCGTCGGCGCGGAGGCTCCCCATGGCGTGCCGGAAGGCGCGGAGGGCGTCGTAACCGTCCTCCTCGGGGATCTCCTGGCGGCGTGTGTAGGCCAGGCGTGCGCGGATGGCGGGGAGCGCGTCCGCGGGGAGCGTGCTCAAGCGCTCCCAGGCAGCCTCCCGGGCCCCGGCCTCGGGAGCGCGGAGATCCGCGGCCCAGCGCTCGAGCTGGGTACGGTCCAGGGCGCCGTCCGGAGCCTGCGCCATAACCTCCGGGGCCAGGGCGAGCATCGCGAGCGCCACCAGGGCGAAGCGCAGGCCCTCCCGGGCCGCGGCCACGCCTGCTAGGCGATGCGGAAGTCCGAGAACTCGCCGGTATAGCTTCGCCATTTGGTTTCGACCCTGTCGACGCGGGCCGTGGCGGGACCCTGCTGGGCCCAGGCGAGGAAGTCCTTCACGGCGTCCTCGTCCCCCTCCACGACCATCTCCACGCAGCCATCGGGGCGGTTCTTCACCCAACCGGTGAGCGCGTTCTGCCGGGCCTCCCGCTGCGCCGTCGCGCGGTAGAAGACGCCCTGAACGCGCCCGTGAACGATGAGCTGGATGCGCTTCTGCCCCATGGTTCCTCCTCCGCTCCTCGCAGAGCTCGCGACCGGGAGGCAACTTTCTCGCACGTCGGCGCGCGCGAAGCAGCCGTTCCGCGCCCCGCGCCTCGCCCTGGCCCCACCTCGGCGCTAGCTTTCCCCGCCATGGCGAAGGACGAGGCTGAGAAGCGTCCCTACATCGGCGGGCAGGCCGTCATCGAAGGCGTGATGATGCGCGCCCCCCGCGGCCTGAGCATCGCCGTGCGGCGGCCGGACGGGTCGCTCGTGGTGCTCGAGGAGCCCTACCAGCCCCAGGGCGACAAGCTCTGGAAGCTCCCCTTCCTGCGCGGCGTAGCCACCCTCGGGGAGGCGCTGAAGCTCGGCTGGCGCGCCCTCAAGTTCAGCGCGGAGCAGCAGGTCGAAGAGGGTGAGGAGATGCCCGAAGAGGAGGGGAAGGGCGCCATCGTGCTCTCGACGCTCCTCGCCCTCGGGCTCTTCGTCGCGCTCCCGCAGCTCCTCGCCTCCGGCTCGGGGAAGCTCTTCGGCATCGATTTCGGCCTCGACGACCCGACCTTCCACGTGGTCATCGGCGCCTTCAAGCTGCTGATCGTCTTCCTCTACATGGTCGGAATCAGTCGCATTCCCGAGATTCGGCGGACGTTCCAGTACCACGGTGCCGAGCACAAGACGATCCACGCCTACGAGCAGGATCTCGAGCTCACGGTCGAGAACGTGCAGGCCCAGACGACGCTCCACCCGCGCTGCGGGACGACCTTCCTCGTGGTCGTCGTGCTCATGAGCATCGTGGCCGGCTCGCTCGTCGCGCCGCTCCTCCTCCCGCCGGGGCTCGACGGGATCTTCGGGCAGCTCGCGCTCCTCGCCCTTCGCATCGCGCTCCTGCCCTTCATCGCGGCCTTCAGCTTCGAGCTCCAGCGCGTGAGCGCGCGCTACTGCACGAGGGGGCCGCTCCGGATCTTCCTCTGGCCGGGCTTCCTCTTTCAGAAGATCACCACCCGCGAGCCGGACGACGACCAGGTCGAGGTGGCCATCGCCGCCATGGAGGCCGCCGCCTGGCGCGAGCGCGCCACGGAGGACGCGCCGGCCGTCGAGCTCGATCCCCTCGTCTACCCGAGCTTCGAGGGCTTCCGCGCCGCGCTGCGCACCGGGCTTCGGCCGGCGTCGGGGCTGGGCCAGGGCTGAATGCTCCCGCTCACCCGCCTCGATGGGCTCGCGGCTCGGCACCGCGAGATCGAGGAGCTGCTCTGTCGTCCGGAGGTGGTCAGCGACGCGAAGCGCCTGCGCCGCCTGACGAAGGAGCGCACCGAGCTCGGGGAGCTCGTGGCGGCCTACGCGCGCTTCAAGGATCTCGAGGCGCGCATCGCCGAGGACGAGGAGGCGCTCCAAGACCCGGAGCTACGCGAGCTCGCCGAGGCCGAGCTGCCGGAGCTCCGCGAGGAGCGGGAGGCGCTCGCGCAGGAGCTGAAGCTGCTGCTGCTGCCGAAGGACCCGGCGGACGAGCGGGACGTCGTCCTCGAGATCCGCGCCGGGGCCGGCGGCGAGGAGGCCGCGCTCTTCGCGGCGGACCTCTTTCGCATGTACGGGCGCTACGCCGAGAGCCAGCGCTGGAAGGTCGAGGTGCTCTCCACGAGCCACGCGAGCGCCGGCGGCTTCAAGGAGGTCATCGCGCTCGTGAGCGGGGACGCCGTGTACGCGAAGCTCCGCTTCGAGGGTGGCGTGCATCGCGTGCAGCGCGTCCCGGCGACGGAGTCCCAGGGGCGCATCCACACCTCGACGGCGACCGTCGCCGTGATGCCCGAGGCCGACGAGGTCGACGTCGCCATCGACGAGAAGGACCTGAAGATCACGAAGACCGCCGCGGGCGGTCCGGGCGGTCAGGGCGTCAACACGACCATGAGCGCCATCAACCTCCTCCACGTGCCGACGGGCATCATGGTGCGCTCCGAAGAGCAGCGCTCGCAGCACCAGAACCTCGCCCGGGCCATGCAGATCCTCCGCGCGCGCCTCCTCGAGATCGCCGAGCGCGAGCAGCAGGCCGCGCAGACCGCCGAGCGCCGCTCCATGGTCGGCTCCGGCGACCGCTCGGAGAAGATCCGCACCTACAACTTCCCGCAGAGTCGCATCACCGATCACCGCATCGGGCTCACGGTCCACAACCTGGACAAGGTGCTCGGCGGGGAGCTCGGCGAGGTCCACGATGCGCTCCGCGCGCACCGTCAGGCGGCCCAGCTCGAGCAACAGGCGCGGGACGAACGCGACGCGCGCTGAGCGGGTTCAAGCGCTGTCGAACTCACCCCGTCGTTTGCATTGAAACGTTTTGGGGCGACACTCGTCTCTACGGGTGTACGGGGATGCGGGTACACGCCATGCCCGCCGTACCGTACGCTTGACCCCGTCGCGCCTCACCCCAAGACCTTGGGCCGGCACGACAAGTCCCAGAAAAAGCTCATGAATCCCCAAATCGAGGTCCCCGCCGTCGAGCGGTACTCGCAGTGCCGCCTTCCCACCGAATATGGTCTCTTCGAGGTCGCGGCATTCCGGGAAGAAGGCAACCCCAACGAGCATCTCGCCATCTCCATGGGCGAGGTGCGCGGCGCCGAAGAGGTGCTGGTCCGCGCCCATAGCGAGTGCCTGACCGGCGAGGTTCTCCACTCGCTCAAGTGCGACTGCCGCGAGCAGCTCGACCTGGCCCTTCGCCGCGTGGCGGAGGCCGGGCGCGGCGTCGTGCTCTACCTTCGGCAGGAGGGCCGGGGCATCGGCCTCGGCAACAAGATCCGCGCGTACGAGATGCAGCAGAAGGGCTTCGACACCGTCGACGCCAACCACGCCATCGGCTTCGCCGACGATCTTCGCCGCTACCACATGGCCCGGGCCATGCTCGAGGACCTCGGCGTCGCGTCGGTGGTGCTCATGACGAACAACCCGACCAAGGTCGACGCGCTCCGCAAGGAGGGCGTGACGGTGGTCCGGCGGACGGCGCATCTGGTGCAGCCTCACGCGCTGAACCGCGGCTACCTCGAGACGAAGCGGGCGCGCATGGGCCACATGTACGACCTCGAGAAGGGCGAGCACCTCGTGCCGCCCTCGGTGAGCGTCGACTACGACCCCTCGCTGCTCTTCGACGCAGAGTGAGCTAGCAGAGTGAGCTAGCAAAGTGAGCTAGCAGAGTGAGCTAGCTGGGTTCGCCGCGGCTCGCGACCATCGCGAGGAGCTCGCCGACCGAGTCGGTGACGAGGCCGAGGCGCTCGCCCACGTCGAGCGCCTCGAGGATGGCCTGGCGCTGGTCCGTGTCCGACACGAAGCGGTCGGCGATGGCGTCCGCGATCACCTCGGGCGCGTCGCCGGCCCCCACGCCGAGCGAGAACTCTGGGTGCTGCTGGCGGACCACGGCCGCCACGCTCGTCGCGCAGGCCAGGAGCGCCTGCACGTCCGACGCCCGCGCCACGCCGTGGCTCGGGAGCGGCGTGGCCCGCGCCACGCGGTAGGGCGTCTCCGTCGGGAGCTCCTCGAGGCGCGCACGCACGAGGCCGCGGAGCACGATGTTGTGCGTTCCGTTGGCGTTCCGTTCGTGCGCGACGATGCGGCCCACGCCGGAGACGAGCTTGAACGCCGGCTGGCCCCCGAAGCCGCTTCCCGCGGTCAGCATGCTGACGGCCATCACCTCCGGGCCCTTGCTCATGCAGTCCTCGATCATCGCGCGGTAGCGCGGCTCGAAGAGGTGCAGGGGCAGGAGCGTGTTCGGGAAGAACACCACCCGCGGGAGCGGGAAGACCGGGAGACGGGCCAGCTCTTCGGCGCTCGGGGGCGGGGCGTCGGGCAGCTCGCTCATGCGGGTCCTCGGGGCGTCGGGAAGCGCGCCAGCATCGCGTCGCGGAGGCGCGCATCGTCCTCCCCCGCGACGGCGAGCGAGACCGAGCGCGCGCGCGCCTGGCGTTCCCCGCGAGCCTGGACGCATGTGGGCGCCAGGTCGAGCATGCACGCGCTCGCGCGCGCGCCGAGGTGCGTCACGAGGGCGTCGGCGACCTGCTGCGCCACGACTTCTTGGAGCACGAGACGGCGCCCGAAGCAGTCGACGAGCCGGGCGAGGGCCCCGAGGCCGACCAGCTTCTCGCCCGGCCAGTAGGCGACGTGGGCCACGCCGAGCGCCGGCAAGAGATGGTGCGGGCACATGACCAGCGCCGCGATGTCCGTCACGGCGACGAGCCCCGGGCTGGTCGCGGAGGTGCTCTCGCCGAGGATCTCCCCGGCGTCGGCCCGATAGCCCGCGAGCAGATCGTCCCGCATGGCCTCGGCCACGCGGCGCCCGGTCTCCGCCAGCTCCGGGTCGGAGCCCGGCGGATGTCCGAGCGCCACGAGCAGCGCCTCCACGGCCGCCGCGGCCCCCTCGAGGTCGACGCTCATCAGCCCCAGAGCACCCGCATCGCGCGCGGCAGGGCCTCGTCCTTCATCAGCTCGCAGCTCTCGCAGGCGCGGGGAAAGTCCTCGGCCTGGCAGGTCCGGCACTCCTCCACGGCGGTCATCATCGAGGCCAGCTCCTCGCGGAGGCGCCGGAGGCGGGTGATCTTCTCCTGCATGGCCTGGAGCTGCTCACCGAGGCGGCCCCGGAGCGCGTCCGCGGCGTCGACGGGGAGCCGCGCCCCCGACTTGGCGGCGAGAAGGTCCTTGATGTCCTGGAGGGAGAGCCCGGCCTCCCGCAGGTCGAGGACCAGCTCGAGGCGCTCGAGCTCCCGCCGCGGAAAGAGCCGCCGGCCGGCCTCCGTCCGCTGGCTCGGCTGGAGGAGCCCCTCGGACTCGTAGAAGCGGACCGTCCGCAGCGTGCTGCGGCTCAGGCGCGCCATGTCGCCTGTGCCGAGCAGGCGCTCGTCGTCCGCCGCTCCGTCTCTCTCGCCCATCGTCACCGTCTTACCACGGCCTATGCCGCCCACGCCGCCGCGCAACCGCCGTGCAGTGCGTCCGAGAAGGGTTGCGTTCGACCGGGCCCCTCCCCGGCTGGGGAGGCCTCGGCACCATCAAGGACCCGATATGACCCACGTTTCCGACCTCTCCGCCCCTCGCGTTCGCCTCGAAGCGAGCGAGCCCCGACTCACCCCGCCGCCCGCGCGCCGACAGTTTCGCGACGCCCTGGTCCAGACCGCCGGCGTGCTCGTGCGCGGTGTGGAATCCGCCGCCGGCCTCTCCCCGGGAGCTCCCGTGATGGCCGCCTCGGTGCGCGGGAGCGCCCTGACGGCGCCTTCCAGCGCGGGCACGACCCCTCCGACCTCGGACCTCCAGGCCGCGCTCGGTGCCCACACGACGAGCAGCCTCGAGCTCCTCTCGCTCCAGCAGGAGATCGCCGCCGAGCAGCGTTCCTTCATGGCCGCCTCGAACGTGATGAAGGCGCGTCACGATGGGGCCAAGAACGCGATCGGGAACGTCCGATGAGCGGGCACCGGGGCGCCTTGCGACGCGCGCGGACCCCTCGCTACGCTCGCGTCCCGCGATGAGCTTCCCGATCGATCCCCCCGGCGGACCGAAGCGGCCCCCCGGCGGTCCCACGGCGGCCGGGGAGGCGCCGGGCACGGACGCGCCCCTCGGCGCGGAGCGGGGACGAAGCTTCGCCGACGCCGTCGCGGAGGCGTCTCCCGCCGAAAGCCCGGCTCCGGCGGAGGCCCTCGGCGCCGACGCGGCGGCGGTCATCGATCGGCTCGTGGCCGAGCAGCTCGCGAGCCCCCAGGCCCGCGGTCTCGACGCCGCCGGTCGGCGCGCCCTCGAGGCCCATCTCCGCGCCACCCTCGAGGACGACCCGGGCCTTCGAGCGCTCGTCGAGGACGCGGCCGGTGAGCGCTGAGCGCGTCGCCCTCGGTGTCCTCGGCCTCGCCCTCGCGTCGAGCGTGGCGCGCGCGCAGGGGCCTCTGGAGGAGCTGCCGCCGCGGGTCTACGTCGTCGCCCACGCGACGGAGCCCGAGCTCGACCTGGTCGCCGCCCGAGCTGCGGCGTCGGCGCGGGCGGCCCTGCGCTCGCTGGAGGGCGCCGGCTGGCAAACTGCGGACCGACGCTTCCTCGGCTACGACGACGTCACGGCCGAGAGCCTGCGCGAGGCGCGCCGTCTGCTGGCAGAAGGCGAGGCGGCCTACCTCGAGCTTCGTTTCGCGGACGCCGTCGGCGCGCTCCGGGGATCGGTGCGCGCCTTCGACGCGGCGATCGCGGCCGTCGAGGGGCCCGAGGAGCTCGGCAAGGCGCTTCTCTTCCTCGGGGCGTCCCACCTCTACGCGGGCGATCGCGCGAGCGCGCGCCGGGTCTTCGAGCGCATGCAGGTGCAGATGCCGCAGCTCGAGCCCGATCCCGAGCTCTTCGCCGAAGACGTGATCGCGCTCTGGCGACGGGCGCGGGCGCGGCGTCAGGACGGCCGCCTCCGGGTGACGAGCGACCCCGTGGGCGGCGCCGTGTCCGTGGATTTCGTGCTCCGCGGCGTGGCGCCGGTGTCCCTCGAGGGGCTCGCGCATGGGCCCCATCTCGTGCGCGTCGCGCAGCCCGGGGCCGCGCCCTACATCGAGGTCGTCGACGCCGGCCGCCGGCCGACGCGCGTCGAGGCCGTGCTCCTCGCGTCCGAACGGGACGCGGAGCTCGCGGCCATGGTCGAGCGCGTCACCGGGCAGGAGCTCGTGCGCGCGGACGGCCCCGTTCAGGAGCTCGGACGACACCTCGAGCTCGAGCGCATCGCCGTTCTCCGCGTCGCCTACGGGGACGCCAGCGAGAGCGTCCGCCTCGAGCTCGTCGTCTTCGACGTCGAGACCGGCCGCGCCCTCCATCGCTCGGAGGCCGTTGCGCCGCGCGCTCCCGGTCAGCTCGAGCCCGTGGTGTGGGACGTGGTGCGGGACGGGCTCGTGGCGTCCCTCGACGTGATCGTCCAGCCCGAGCCCGAGCCCCTGCCCCTCGCCACGGTCCCCATCGACCCGAACGACGGCGCCGACGAGACCCCGCTCTACCGGAAGTGGTGGTTGTGGGTGGGCGTGGGCGCCGTGGTGGCCACGGGCATCGTGCTCGGCGTCGTGCTGCGCGACCCGGGCAACGACCTCGGGCGAGACCCCGGCGGGCAGGTCGTCTTCGAGTTTTAGCAGGCTGCTGCAAGGCGACGGCGCCGCCTCGCGGCGCCTTCACGCCCCCCGGCGCCATCCCCTCACCTCGAAAATGCACCACATTTCCTCGGCTCGCGGACGCACCCGGCGACGCAAACTCACTCGCGACTCGTACGGGTCGCCTTTTGCAGCAGCCTGCTAGCCGGTGCCCGCTCTCCTTCGGATGGCCTTCGCGCTGCTCCTCGTGGCGGCGGCCTGTGATGGTGAGGAGCTGCGGCCGCCGGCGGTGTCGCCGCCGCCGACCATGCCCGGCGATCCACCGCCCGTGTACGACCCGCAGCCGCCCGAGGCGCCGCCGCCCGCGCGCCGCATCGTCGAGGCCTTTCGCTACGACCGCGAGTACGCCCGGGACCGCCCCGTCGCCGCGCGGCGGATGGTCTATCGCGTGACCCTCGGCGTCCCGAAGAGCCTGGGTGGCGGGCACGACTCCATCGCTCGCCCCGCCGCGGAGCTCGCCATCGACGTGAGCGAAAACCGTCTCCGCGCGCGCTTCCAGGGCGGCGCCTGGCCCGTGCCGGAGGGCTCCGAGGTGCGCCTGCGCGCGGACGCGCCGGGGAGCTACGTCTTCGACGACGAAGGCGGACGGCCCTTCGCTCCGGGCCAGCTCGCGAACTGGTTCGAGGGCGGCCCGCTGCGCTTCTCGCCCCGCCTCTACGTCCGCTCGCCGGAAGCCCAGAGCGGTCCGGGCCGGCTCATCTGCCGGCTCCTCGCCGAGTGGGTGAACGGCTCCCCGGACGTCGTCGGACGGCGCTGCGGCCGCGGTGGCTCGCCTCCCTTCTTCCGCGTCGGGCTCTGGCGCGCGGAACGCACCGCCGACGTGGCCGTGAGCCTCCCCGCGCGCATGCTGCGGGCAGACCACGAG
>JBCDGX010000189.1:0-9399 GCA_038750805.1 Myxococcota bacterium | reverse complement strand
CCCTGGATCACCAGCGTATCCAGGGCTGGCACGAGGACGGGAAGGTCCTCCTCAAGGCCATCGCGAAGGAGCGCCCCGAGGAGGACGTCTTCGGGAACGCCTACGCCGTCGTGCGCTGAGCGCCGAGGCGCAGGGCGAGGGCCGCGAGGGCGAGGGCGACCAGCGCCGTGAGTCCCCGCCGGAGCGCGAGCCCCGGCGGATCCCGTAGGCCGTCGAGGGCGAGGCTGCTCGCCACCACGAAGGTCGCGACCAGCGTGGCCCGACGGCCGGGCCGCGCGAGGAAGGCAGGGCGTCCCTTCCAGAGCCCGGCGAAGAGCGTGAGCGCGACCAGCGCGAGGGCGAGCTCGGCGCCGTAGCGCCCGCCCGCGTCCATGCGCGCCGCCCGCACCGAGTCCACGAGGGCCACCGCGGCGAGGGGCAGGAGCCCGGCCGGCGCGAGCGCGTCCGCCATGGGGCGCGGTCGCAGGGCGACGACGAAGACCGCCAGCCCGGCGCCGAGGGTCGCCGCCGCCGGCGAGACGCCCGAGCCCCAGAAGCTCCCGGCGCCGGCCTCGACCGTGGCGGCCTCGAGGGCCACGGCGGCGCGGCCGAAGGCGAGAGCCGTCAGCCAGGCCGCCACGAAGGCCCAGCCGCGCCGGGCGCCGCCCGGCGCCACGCAGGCGTACCAGCCGAGGAGGAGCGCGGCGGCGAGCGCCGGCCCGAGGGGGTCCACGACGAGGGGACCGAAGGGCGTCTCGAGCGGGGCGGAGAACACGGCTGGCGGCGAGTATGTCGTTTTCTGGCGGCGCGGGCTCGCCGCGGGTTACGCGACGACCATGCGCCGGCTGCCGTCGCTGCTGCTCTTCCTGTCCCTCGGCTGCGCCCTGCTCCTGCCGCCCGACGCGCACGCGAACCGGCGGACCTGGCGCGTGCGGAGCGGCGAGGCGCTCTCGACCATCGCCGCGCGCTTCTCCGTGAGCGTCGAGGAGCTGATGGAGTGGAACGCCCTCGAGGACCCGGACCGCATCCGTGAAGGGCAGCGGCTCGTGGTGGCGCCCGAAGCCCCGCGCCTGCCGGTGGTGCCCTGCGAGGGCCCGCAATACCGCTTTCGCTCCGGCGACACGCTGAGCCGTGTGGCGCGCCGCTTCGGCACGGACGTCGACACGCTCGTGCGGCTGAACCGGAACCTCCGCGCCGACCGCCTGCGCGTCGGGGAGACGATCTGCTTCGAGGCCCAGGGCGACCGGCTGAAGATCGACTACGCCGTGCGCGAAGGGGACACGCTCGCCCACATCGCGCGCCGGCATCGCGTCGAGGTCCGGGACCTCCACCGGTGGAACCAAGGACTTCGGCGCCGGGGGCTCCGGGTGGGGCGGCCGATCCGCATCTACTCGACCATCCCCGAGTCCACGAGCGAGTCCATCGGCGCCTGCCATCACGGGCGCCTCGAGAACCCGGAGCCCCTCCCGGAGCACCCGGGCTACTTGATCCGCGACGCGCGACGCGCCTTCGGGACGCTGGAGACCGTGCTCTGGATTCAGGACGCCTTCGACGCCGTGCGCGCCCGCCACCCGAGCCCACCGCGGCTCCGCATCCACGACATCAGCGACCGCAACGGCGGCCGGCTCCGGGACCACCGCTCGCATCAGAGCGGCCGGGACCTCGACGTGAGCCTCTACCGGACGGACGGCTGCCGCGACGACGTCTGTCCCTGGCGGCGGCTGACGCCCCAGACCCTGGACGCCGAGCGCACCTGGACGCTGTTCGAGCACTGGCTCCGCGAGGGGCGGGTCGAGAAGATCTTCCTCGACTACACGCTGCTGAAGCCGCTCTACGACGAGGCGAAGCGCCGCGGGGCGACCGAGGAAGAGCTCGAGGCCTGGTTCCAATACCCGCGCGGCCGCGGCAACCCGCACGGCATCGTCCGGCACTTCCGCCGCCACCGGGACCACGCGCACGTGCGCTTCGTCTGTCCCGACACGGACGACAACTGCCGCTGATCGCGGTCACTCGACGACGCGAAGGCGCGCGGCCTCCGTCGTCGCCTCCGAGACGGAGTGGAACGCAGAACGGAGCGACGCCGCAGGGAGCGTGACCTCGCCGGCGCGGTAGGCCCGCATCGGGAGGACGACGGATCCCGGGCCGAGGAGCGCGAGACGCACCGCGTCGGGACCGAGGGAGAAGCCGGCGATGCGCTCCTCGGCCCGCAGCCGCTCGAGCGAAGCGCGCTCGACGCCGAGGGCCGGCGAGAGCGGCTGGGTGAGCACGAGGGGACCCGCCTCGGCCCCGGCGTCGACGGCGTAGCGGGCCTCCAGCACCGCCCCCGGCGCAACGACCTCGGGCAGCTGGCGGGTGATGCCGACGGCGCGCGGTCCGGTGGCCATGGTGGCCGCGGCGCCGTTCCAGCGCTCGACGCGAAGATCGACGCGGGCTCGGAGCGAACCGTCCCAGCGCACCTCGACGCGGCGCGTGCCCGGGCGCGCGGGGAGCTCGACCTCGCGCAGGGCCAGGGCCGTCGCGTAGAGGTCCCGCGAGCTGACCTCGACGCGCCGGAGCTCCTCGCCGTCCATGAGCACCACGATGGTGCCCTCGTCGCCCTCGGGCGCCGGCTCGAGGAGCAGCAGGGCGCGGATCGCATAGGCCGTGCTCCGCGCGTTGTGCCAGCGCCCCCAGGCGGGCCGCGTCGAGAGCAGGAAGCGAAGCGCCTCACGCCGCGCCGTCTCGAAGCGCGCGTCGTCCAGGTCGTCGAGGACGCGAAGCGTGGCGTAGGCGGCTTCGATGCGGCCCCCGTAGGCCTCGAACCAGCCAGGCTCCCAGTGCACCAGCCGGTCGATGCGCTCGAGGCGGCGCGCGGCCGAGCGTGCGACGTCTCGGGGCTGGCGGATGCCGGCGACCGGGTCCTCCATATCGCCGAGCTCCAGGAAGCCGAGCGCCCCCCGCGCGAGCACCAGCGGGCTCGCGTCCGCACGCTGCATCCTGGCCTCGGCGGCCTCGGCAGCGCGCGCAAGCGCCACGTCGCCCACGATGCCCGGGTGGTCCCGGCGGAGCGCCGCGAGCACGTGGAAGGCGGTCGTCCGGAGCGCCGCCCGCAGGGCCTCGTCGCGCCCCTCCCAGGGCGCGACCTCGTCCGTATCGAACGAGGAGCCGAGCGCGCCCTCGAGGAACCCGGCGCCCCGCTCGAAGACCGACTCCGGGACGTGCTCCCCGGCGCGCTCGAGGGCGAGAAGCGCTTCGAGGGCCTCCGCCGTCGCATGCACCCCGCTCTCGCCAGACGCGAAGCGCCCCCAGCCGCCGTCGCCCCGCTGCGCCATCGTCAGGGCGGCGCTGGTCCGTGAGAGCACGGCCCGAAGCGGCGCCGAGCGCGCCTCGTCCCTCCCCCGTCGGCGGAGATGGTCGAGGGCGGCGGCCGCTGCGAGCGCGCGCGCGGCGGAGACGCTCCCGTCGGGGTGCATGCCCTCGGCGAGGGCCGCGAGATCTGCGAGGGCCGGAGCGACCGTTGGGAGCGTCACCGCGAGGCGGAGCACCGCGGGCACGCCTTCGGCGAGCACGACGTCGTGGCGGAAGGGACGCCCGCGGCGCGCGATGCCCGCGTGGAGCGTCGACTCGGGGTGGCCCGCCGGCCGCACGTAGAGCGTGCGCTGCTCCTCGTCCCGGAGCCGGCGCCCGTCCGGAAGCGCCTCGAGCGTCTCCGCGACCACCCGATAGCGCGCCGGGCCGGGGCGGCCGGCCGTGATCTCGAAGGTCGCGCCGGCCGTACCATCGGCGGGCACCTCCACCTCCTGCGCGTCGCCCTCCACGCCGAGATCGTCCGAGAGGAGCGTGAGGCGCACGCGCGCCGGCGCGTCCGTCAGGTTGCGCGCGGCGACGCCGACCTCCAGCCGATCGCCCGCGACGAGCGCCGGGGGCAAGTCGCTCCGGACGTGGAGCGCCTGACGCACGGGGACGCGTGCCCGTCCCAGGCCGATCCCCCCCTGCGCGTCGCTCACGACGACCGAGATCTCCTGTTCGGTGATCGCGTCGGGGAGTGTGGCCTGAAAGCGCGCGACCCCATCCGCCATGGGGAGCGCGGGCCACCAGCCACCGGTCTCGGCGAAGTTGGTTCGAAGAACGACGCGCACGGGCGGCGCCCGCCGCATGGGCGCGCCGCCGCGGCGCCTGCCCGCCCCACCGCCGCCGCGCCCGTAACCGCTGCCGGAGCCGCCGCCCGCACCGTGACCGATGGTGCCGAGGTTGCCGAGCCCGATGGTCCCCTCACCGGTGCCGCCGCCGCCCAGGCCCGTGCCAATGAGCCCGAGGCCACCACCCCCGTAGCCGTCGAGCACGCCGCTCACGTCGCCGAGGAGCGCATCGAGCCCGGCGGCATCGGTGGGCGCGGTCCACGCGCCGCCGAGCTCACCGAGCAGCTCGACGAGGTCCGCGTGCTCGGTGCCCTCGTCGGCCCGGCGCCGCGCCTCGCGGAGCCCCGGCGGGATGGCGACCGGCGCCGGCGCGCCGCCGTGCCACCCGAAGGTGGAGGGCCAGCCGACGTCATAGCGGGCCTGACCCCAGGTGCGCTGCACCACGGGCCAGGTCAACGTCTGCGCCCCCGTGGACGCCAGCACTTTGCGCTCGGGATTGTAGAAGCGGTCGACGGGGGAGCGCTCGAGCGGGTCGAGCATGGCGATGACACCGCGATCGACGAGCGCCGCGCTGGCGACGCCCTCCGGTGCACGCCCCGCTCCGTCCTCGACCCGGAGCTCGACGTCGAGCTCGGCCCCGGGCGCGGCGACCTCCGGGAGGCCACCGAGCGTTACCTGGAGACTCCGGCGCGGCGTCACGCTGAGGTTCTGCCCGTCGGTCATCAGCCCGACCTCCTCGCCGCGGCGCCCGAGGGCCCAGAGCGCCAGGAGAACCGAGCCCCAGCTCGGCGTACGGAGCGTGCCCCGGGCGACCTCGCCCTCGATGGGCAGGAGGAAGGAGCCGAGGATCGCGCCCGAGCTGTCGACGAGGTCCGCGTGCACGACGCTCTCGGCGGGCCGCGTGCCCGTCGGGAACGACACCTCGACCTCGAGCGCCGTGTCCTCGGGAACGACCGTCTCGGGAACCGACGAGCGCATGGGGAGGGGCTCCTCGACGCGCAGCCAGCGTTCGGCGACGGCCTCGCTCACGTCCGCGACGAAGGCCTCGAGCTCGAGGCCCTCGGCGGGCGCGGGGAAGCGGAACGCTCCGATGCCGTCGGCGTCGGTCGTGGCCCGGAGCCGGCGACGACCGACGCCGAGGTCGACGGAGGCGTCGCGGACGGGCACGGCGTCGAGGTCGACGATCCGAACGTTCGCTTGGACCGGGTCGCCGCTCGCGTATTGCGTGCGATCGAGCTCGATCACCACGCGGTAGGGGACGCGCTCGTAGCGCATCATGCGGCGGACCTCGTCCGTACGCCCCGTGTCATCGGTGACCTTCAAGACGACGTCGACACGCCCGCCCAGGCGCGCCAGCCGCCGCGCCCGCGCGAGCCCCTCCTCTGGGATTCGAAGGGCATGGGGACCGGCGCCCTCGAGGCGCTGCTCGGGCAGCTCGAAGGCGACCCGCCCGCGAGCCTCCAGGCGCACGCCGAGCCGCGCCCCGCGGAAGGTCCCGCCCGCGAGGTAGGCGAGGCGGAGCGTGTAAGGAAGCGCCTCCACGTCGGGAGTGACGAAGCGGGGCAGGTCGTGGTCGATCTCGATGGCAGGCGTCACGAAGCGCTCGACGCGGAGATCCGCCTCGGCGCGCTCGTCCTCGACGATCGCGGCGAGCTCGTAGCGCCCTTCGGGCGCGTGCTCGGGAAGCGGGATATCGAGCGTGCCCGTACCGAAGCGGTCCGTCTCGAGCACGCCTCCGTACACGATGCGGCCATCGCGGAGGAGCTCGATTTCGACGCGCGCATCGGCCATCGGTGCGTACTCGCCGCGAAGGGACCACGCGATGGCCCGGGCGTGGATCGTCTGCCCGGGCTGATAGACGCCGCGATCGGTGTAGACGTAGGCGGTCCGGCCTTCGAAGGACGACGTGCGAGCGAAGGCGTCGTAGGCGACGGTGCGGCTCAGCTCGCCGCTTCGGAAGGTGAGCACACCCGCCGTGTCCTCGGCGTCGGCCTCGGGCGTCCGCCGGAAGGCGATGGCGCCGTGGGGGTCGGTCCGCCCCACGAGCTCGGTGCCCAGGTAGACGTCGGCACCGGGCACGGGGTCGAGGTCCTCGCTGAGCACCAGCGCATGCACGAAGGTCCCCGCGCCGGCCCAGCTCTGGTAGGGGGCGTTCATCACGACATGGAGTCCGTGAGCCCGCGGGAGCGGCGCGCCCCGGCCGCGACGAAGGCCGCGGTACTCGCGCACGCCGACGCCGCGGACGGGCTCGGCTTTCGGGACCGCGTCGAGCGGCGGCCCCTCGGCGGGCACGCCCAGGGCGAGCTCGAGGGTGCCGGGCGTCGGCCGCGCATCCGAGGCTGGAGTCGGCGCCGCGGGTTCATCCTCGGCGTCGGGGAGCGCACGCTCGGGTCGCGGCGCGAGCACGTCGTCCGTGATCCAAGCGACCTCGGCGGGCGCGGTGTCCCCCGCGCAGCTCGCGACCCAGAGCGCGCACCCGCAGGCGAGCCACCTTCCGCGTTCCCTCATTACCTCACCCTCGGCCGCGAGGCTACCAGGGCGGAGGTGCTCGCTAACCCACGTCCGGGAACATCGCGGCGATCTGCGCCGAGGTCAGGCGTTCGCGCTCGCCCTCGAGGTGGTACGCGGCGGGCTCCAGATCCGAGAACCACTCGCGGTTCAGCGTGATGCCCGTCTGATCGTCGAGGGTGCCGAGGGCGACGGTGGTGAAGCCCTGGTGCGGCCCTTCCTTCGTGACGCGGAAGAAGAGCCCGGAGCCGCAGGACGCGCAGAAGCCCCGCTCGGCCCAGGGGGAGGACGTGACCGTACGAAGCGCGCCGTCCTCGCCCGCGAGGTAGCGGAGCGCCTCGACGGGCACGGCGAACAAGGGTCCGCTGCACCAGCGCCGGCACATGGCGCAATGGCAGGCGCTCACCTCCGGTCGCACGCCGCGGGCCTCGTAGCGGACGGCCCCGCAGAGGCAGCCGCCCGAGCGCGTGGTCGTGGTCATGGCGACGAGGCTACGCGAAGGGCGAGGTCCACGGGCAGGTCGAGTGGGATCTCGATGACACCGTCGCCTTCGAGCACCCATGCGACGGCGTCGACCTCCTCGACCGCCTCCTCGAGCTGCCAGGTCAGCGTCGTCGCATCGCCGAAACGGAACCGGCTCAGCTCCCGCAGGGGCACGAGGGCCCCATCGCCTCGCCGGCGAAAGTGAAGCTCATGGAGGGCGACGCGATCCCCTTCGAGTCGTAGCTGGATGCGAGAGCCTGCCCCCTGGGGCTCCGCGCCGACGACCGAGAGCGTCGCCGCGCCGAGGCCCACGCGCTCGCCACGGGCGAGCCGGAGGGGCGCGCGGCGCTCCACGGTCCTTCCGCCCACGCGGAGCGCGAGCACGCCGCGCAGCCGAAGCTGCTCGGACCCGGGGAGCGGTAGCCCCTCCGCGCTCACGGTCACGTGCATCTCATGGCCCGGGAGCGGGTCGAGCGGCGGCGACGCGTACACGTCGGCCCAGAGCACGCCGCGCCCGCCCGAGTCCACGACCACGCGATCACCGGGGCTCGTCATCAGGCCGATACGCGTGCGCTCCCCATCGAGACCGCGAAGCGGGACGTCCGGCCCCACCACCCGGAGCTTCACCTCGGTGAGCGGGAACGCGACGACGTCGTGCGCTTGCTGGAGCTGGACCCTCAGCGCGCTGAGGGCGAAGCTCTCGGCGCTTGGAAGCTCGGTCGGGGACGCCGCCGGGGAAGGCGGCGTCGGCGGGGCCCTCCTCGGAGCTTCCTCCGATGCAGACGAGAGGGAGAGCCCCTCCCGAATGCCCGTGGCGGAGCCTCCGAACGCCTCCATGAGGAGCGCCTGCATCGGGTTCTCCTTCTCCGCCTCCGCACGCATGCGTTCGCGGAAGGAGCGCGAGGCATCGACCTTCCATGCGCCGTCAGTGAACACGCATCGCGTCTCGAACTCGAGCTCGTCGCCGTCGCGCCTGTAGGTCGTCGGAATCGCCGCCAGGGTCGGGCTCGCCAGGGGCGGCCCGAACCGCACGCTGCCTCTCGCGTCCTCCTCCAGCTCGGCCGCCACACCATCGGCCGTCCCCGGGACGCTCAGGCTCTCGAGCGCCTCCCGGTCGGCGCGCTGGTAGGCCACCCAGAACGCGCGCGCGGTCGGCGTCGGATCCGGCGGACCGCCGCCGCAGCCGGCGGCGAGCAGGAGGGCGTAGAGCGAGAGGCGACGCACGCCTCAGCGGCCTTCCGGGCTGACCCCGAGCGCCCCGCAGACCTCGGCGAGGGCGTGTTCTTCGGCCTCGTGGAGCTTCCCGTCCGCCACGATGGCGATCTGCGCGGCGCGCACGACGAGCTCCGCGCGCGCCGGGTCGGTCGCGACGGCACGGACCTTCTCGAGGGCGAGCGCCCGGCCCTGCGCCGGGTCCCGGACGACCTGGGACGCGAGCGCGCGGAAGGCCCGGGAGAGCTCCGCGCGGTCGACGCGGGCGAGCTCGGGCTGGAGCTCCACGACCTGCGCGAAGCGCTCGACCTCCTCGAAGGCGACGTCCGCGTCGGCCGTCGCCACGAGCGCGAAAGCTCCGGCGATGGCCTGCACGTGAGGCTCGTCGATGGCCGCGTCGAAGGCCGCCCACGCCGCGCGCGCGTCGGCGATGACACCCGGAGGAAGCGTCGTCATGGGCGCGGTGTAGCAGCGCCCGCCGCGGGCGTCAGAGCCCGCGGGTGGTGGTGGTGTCCCAGACCCGGCCGACGCCGGCGATGAAGGCCGCCTTCCGGAAGCTCACGTCGTGCTTTCGCCGCGCCTCGACGAGGGTCTGGAAGCCCCGCTGCATCACCTTCCGGAGCTCGGCGTTCACGCGCTCGAGCTCCCAGTAGAAGTGCTGCATGTTCTGCGACCACTCGAAGTAGCTCACGGTCACGCCGCCGGCGTTCGCGTAGACGTCGGGGATCACGTGGATGCCGCGCTGCGCGAAGATCGCGTCGGCCTCGGGCGTGGTCGGCCCGTTCGCGCCCTCGACGATGATGCGCGCGCGCACGTCCGCCGCGTTGTCCTTCGTCAGCACGCTCGCGAGGGCCGCCGGGATGAGCACGTCGCACTCGGTGAAGAGCACGGCGTTGCCGGGCTGGTGGTCGCCGCCCGGGAAGCCCTCGAGGCTCCGGTGCTCGGCCACGTGCGCCGCCGCGGCCTCCACGTCGATGCCCGCCGCGTTCACGAAGGTCCCCGCGATGTCCGCGATGGCCACGCCCGTGCCCCCGAGCGCCACGAAGTCCCGCGCGGCCCAGGTCCCCACGTTGCCGAAGCCCTGGATGGCCGCCGTCAT
>JBCDGX010000188.1:0-9419 GCA_038750805.1 Myxococcota bacterium | reverse complement strand
GTCCTTCACGAAGATCCGGAAATGCGCCGCGGGCTTCGCCCGGACGAGCTCCTTGTTCATGTACGCCTGCCAGGTGAGCGTCTGGACGTCCGGGTCGCTGCACATGGTCACGAAGCGCTCGCGGCGCTTGTCGTTCTTGTACCAGAAGTGCTGCATGATCCCGAGGATCCAGAAGACCCTTCCGTGCGCCTTCATGAAGCGCTTCCGGGCGAGCTTCAGCGCCTTGGCTTTGCCCGTTTCGAGAAAGACCACGCCAGCTTCCGCGGCCACCTGACCGCCCACCATGGCGTAGTAGATCCCTTCTCCGGAGGCCGGAGCAACCACGCCCGCGGCATCACCCGCGAGGACCACGTCGCGGCCGTTGTCCCATTTCTTGCGGGGCTTCATGGGGATCGGGGCGCCCTCGCGGCGCACGAGACGGGCATCGGCGAGGCCCGCCTTGGCGCGAAGATCGGTCACCGACGTTCGAATCTTGAAGCCCTTGTTCGCGGAGCCCGTGCCAACGCTGCAGGTGTTTCCGTGCGGGAAGACCCAGCCATAGAAGTCGGGGCTCGTCGCTCCGTCGTAGATGACGTCGCAGCGGGCGCCGTCGTAGGCCCCGTCGCCCCCACCTCGGAGCGTCTCTGGAACCTCGAGAATCTCATGGAAGGCCGACACGCACTTGGGCCGTGCCTCCTCCATTTCCTGCCTGGCCACCCGCGACATCGCGCCGTCGGCTCCGATGACGAGTCGCGCCCGGAGACGCCGCTCCGCGTTCGTCGCTTTCTCCCGCCAGACGACCACGGCACCTTCGTGCTCGTCACGCTCGATGCGCTGAAAGGAGCCCGTGAGGCGGGTGGCGCCAGCGGAGGCGGCCCGCGCCCGCAGCCACTCATCGAAGACCTCGCGATTCACCATGCCGACGAAGCCCCCCTCGATCGGCATGTCGATCTTCCGCGCCGTCGGCGAGATCATGCGCGCCGACGAAATCCGCGCGCAGAGCAGGTCTTCGTCGATGTCGAAGTCACGGATGAGCCGAGGAGGAATGGCGCCGCCGCAGGGCTTGATGCGCCCCGCGAGGTCGAGGAGCGCGACGCTCCGGCCAGCCACGGCGAGCTCGTGCGCCGCCGTGGCTCCCGCCGGACCGCCGCCGACGACCACGACGTCCACCTCCGGGCGCGGCGTGTGCACCACGATCCCCGCCCCCGTCGTCTCCTGCGTGTCCATCCGATCCTCGATCCTCCGGCCTCAGCCGGCTCCGCTGGCCTGGAGCGCCCCACGCACCGCGAAGGCGCTGGCGAGCATCCCGAGCACGTAGAAGGTGGTCCCCGTCGCGTTGTAGAGGGGCGCCCGCTTCCGGGGCGCCGCCACCAGCGAGGGCATCATCGCGACCTGCGCGAGCACGAGCCCGCCAACTGTCGCCGCCGCCCAGGTCCAGCCGTTCACGACGTGGATCCCGATGACGACGAGCTGCGGCGCGAGCATCACAGCGCACGCGAGAAGCGCGGCGGGCCGCACCCCGAGCTGCACGGGGAGCGTGCGCACCCCGAGCTCCTTGTCGCCCTCGATGGCCTTGAAATCGTTCAGGACCATGATGCCGAAGGCGCCGAGGCTGTAGAGCAGCGCGAAGGCCGTGATGCGCCCGTCCGGGAGCGCCTGCGCCAGCGCCGCGGCGCCCGTGAACCACGGAAGACCCTCGTAGCAGAGCCCGACGGCCGTGTTGCCGTACCAGCCATTGAGCTTCAGCCGGAACGGCGGCGCGCTGTAGGCCCAAGCCAGGGCGAGGCCGAGGATCGACGCGAGAAAGACCCAGAGGCCGAGCGCCGCCGCTACCGCGAGTGAGAGCAGCGTCCAGAGCACCGCGATATAGAGCCCCCACCGTCCGGGGACCCTCCCCGAGGGAATGGGACGATCGGGCTCGTTGATCGCGTCGACGTGGCGGTCGAACCAGTCGTTGGCGGCCTGGCTCGTGCCGCAGACGAGCGGTCCCGCGAGGAGGATGGAGCCGAGCACCCAGGGCCAGCGCTCGAGCACGGGCAGGCCCGTCGAGACCACGCCGCAGGCGAGGGCCCACATCGGAGCGAACCAGGTGATCGGCTTCAGGAGCTCGAGGACGGCGGCCGGAGAGGGGGTCCGGCGCCCTTCCTGTACCGATCCATCCATGCCCACGAGGGGGCGCCGGGTTTGGCTCTCCATGGCGAGAACCCTGAGGTAACACGCGATTCGGGGCGCGTAAAGCCAGATTGACGTCAAGTCAGCTTGACACACCTGGGGAGGAGGGCTCACGCTTGCCTCGATGACGACCTCGGCCCGGCCGTCGACGCCGCTCTACACCCCGGAGCAGCGCGCGCGACGCGACGCGACGCCCTGGACCCTCGTCCAGGGGATCCTCGCGCCGCTCCAGTTCCTCGCGTTCGCGGTGAGCCTCGTCCTCGTCGTCCGAGCGCTGATGACCGGGCTCGGCGCCGAGGCCGCGGCCATCTCGGTCGTCATCAAAACGGCCCTTCTCTACACGATCATGGTCACGGGCATGATCTGGGAGAAGCGCGTCTTCGACGCCTGGCTCTTCGCGAAGCCTTTCTTCTGGGAGGACGTGTTCAGCATGCTCGTCCTCGCGCTCCACACGGCCTATCTGTGGGCGCTCTTCACCGGCGCGCTGGGCGTGCGCGGGCAGCTTCTCCTCGCCCTCGCGGCCTACGCCGCCTACGTGGTCAACGCCGCGCAATTCCTCTTGAAGCTCCGCGCAGCACGCCTCGACGAGGCGCGCCGCGAGGCCTCTCTCACCGCCGCTGGAGGTGCCGCATGATGGGTGCGAGCGCGACGCCGCTCCCCGTGCTCAAGGAGCGCGGTCAGCGCGAGGTCTTCTGTGGGCTGACGGGCATCGTCTGGCTTCACCGGAAGATCCAGGACGCCTTCTTCCTCGTGGTCGGGTCGCGCACCTGCGCGCACCTGCTCCAGTCCGCGGCCGGCGTGATGATCTTCGGGGAGCCGCGCTTCGCGACGGCGATCCTCGAGGACAAGGACCTGGCCGGACTCGCCGACGCCAACGACGAGATCGACCGGGTCGTGGCCCGCCTCCTCGCGCGGCGCCCGGACATCAAGATGCTCTTCCTCGTCGGGTCCTGCCCCTCGGAGGTCATCAAGCTCGACCTCAGCCGGGCCGCCGCGCGCCTCGACGGCATGAACGAGGGCGTCCGCGTGCTCGCCTACTCCGGCAGCGGCATCGAGACGACCTTCACGCAGGGCGAGGACACCTGCCTCGCTGCGCTCGGCCGGGAGCTGCCCGAGGCGACGCAGGATCGGGACGAGCTCCTCGTCGTGGGCACGCTCCCGGACGTCGTCGAGGACCAGTTCCAGCGGGCCTTCGACGCGCTCGGCATCCCCGCGCGCTTCTTCCCGCCGCGGCGTTCGCAGGCGCTTCCGCCCATCGGCAAGCGCACGCGCTTCCTCCTTGCCCAGCCCTTCCTTTCGGAGACCGCGGCGGTGCTCGCGGATCGTGGGCTGACGCGCCTTGCGGCCCCCTTCCCCCTCGGGGTCGAAGGCACCACGGGGTGGCTCGGCGCCGCCGCGAAGGCCTTCGGCGTGCCGGACGCGAAGCTCCGCGAGGTCGTTGCCCCGGCCGAGCGGCGGGCCCAGGTCGCCCTCGCGCGCATGCGCGAGCGCCTCGAGGGCAAGCGCGTGTTCTTCTTCCCGGACTCGCAGCTCGAGATCCCCATCGCCCGCTTCCTCTCCCGCGAGGTGGGCTGCGAGCTGGTCGAGGTGGGCACGCCCTACCTGCACCAGGAGCACCTCGCCGACGAGCTCGCGATGCTCCCGGCGGGCACCGCGCTGAGCGAGGGCCAGGACGTCGAGCGCCAGCTCGATCGCTGCGTCGAAGCGGCGCCGGACATCGTCGTCTGCGGCCTCGGCCTCGCGAACCCCCTGGAGGCGAAGGGAATGACCACGAAGTGGTCCATCGAGCTCGTCTTCACGCCCGTGCACGGCTACGAGCAGGCCGGCGACCTCGCCGAGCTCTTCGCGCGCCCGCTCGTGCGCCGGGAAAGGTTGAGGCTCTGATGCAGCTCTCGGTCTGGACCTACGAGGGCCCGCCGCACGTCGGCGCGATGCGCGTGGCCACGGCGATGAGGGGCGTGCATTTCGTGCTGCACGCGCCGCAGGGCGACACCTACGCGGACCTGCTCTTCACGATGATCGAGCGGCGGAAGCACCGCCCGCCGGTCACCTACACGACCTTCCAGGCGCGGGACCTCGGCGAGGACACGGCCGAGCTCTTCCAGGCCGCCGCGCGCGAGGCCTACGAACGCTTCCGGCCGGAGCTCGTGCTCGTCGGCGCGTCGTGCACCGCCGAGCTCATCCAGGACGATCCGGCGGGCATCGGCATGGCGGCGGGCCTCCCGGTCCCCGTCGTCCCCGTCGAGCTCTCCGCGTACCAGCGCAAGGAGAACTGGGGCGCTGCGGAGACCTTCTACCAGCTCGTCCGTGCCTGCATGACGCCGGTGCTCGAGGCGGAGCGGCCGGCGGCGGAGCGCCCGCGCTGCAACCTCCTCGGCCCGACGGCGCTCGGCTTCCGGCACCGCGACGACCTCGTCGAGGTCACGAAGCTCCTCGGCCGCCTCGGCATCGACGTGAACGTCGTCGCGCCGCTCGGCGCGAGCCCGGCGGACCTCCAGCGCCTCGGTCACGCGGACTTCAACGTCGTCCTCTACCCGGAGACCGGCGAGCTCGCCGCGCGCTGGCTCGAGCGAAAGCTCCGCCAGCCCATGGTCACCACCGTACCCATCGGCGTCGGCGCGACCCGCGAGTTCATCGAGGAGGTCGCGAGGGTCGCGGGCGTCGACCCCGCGCGGGCCCTCGACGACGAGGAGCTCCGGCTCCCCTGGTACTCGCGCTCCATCGACTCGACCTACCTGACGGGTAAGCGCGTCTTCGTCTTCGGCGACGCCACGCACGCCGTCGCCTCCGCGCGCGTCGCCCAGGACGAGCTCGGCTTCGAGGTCGTCGGTCTCGGCTCCTACGCCCGCGAGCAGGCCCGCTCGGTCCGGAAGGCCGCCAAGCGCTACGGCCTGGAGGCGCTCATCACCGAGGACCACCTGGCCGTCGAGGACGCCATCGTCGCGGCCCAGCCCGAGCTGGTCCTCGGCACCCAGATGGAGCGGCACATCGCCAAGCGCCTCGGCGTGCCCTGCGCGGTGATCAGCGCGCCCGTGCACGTGCACGACTACCCCGCGCGCTACTCGCCGCAGATGGGCTTCGAGGGCGCCAACGTGCTCTTCGACACGTGGGTACACCCCCTGATGATGGGCCTCGAGGAGCACCTCCTCGCGATGTTCCGCGAGGACTTCGAGTTCCACGACGCGGCGCCGCCCTCGCACCTCGGTGGCCACGGGCCGGCGAGCCCGCGCCCCGAAGCGCCCGCCGCGCCGGAGCTCTCGCCCATGCCCTCCCCCGCGCCCTCCCCGTCCGCCCCGCTCTGGTCCACCGACGCCGAGAAGGAACTGAAGAAGATCCCCTTCTTCGTCCGCGGCAAGGCGCGCCGGAACACGGAGGCCTACGCCAAGGAGCGCGGGACCGCCCAGATCACCCTGGAGACGCTCTATGAGGCGAAGGCGCACTTCGGACGCTGACGCCCCGAGTCGCGTCCCCGTCCGGGTCGTGATCCTCACGCTGGACCACCACGTGAGCGGCGCCGTCGAGCGCGCGAAGGAGAAGCTGCGCGCCGAGCTTCCGGGCCTCGACCTGCGCCTTCATCCCGCCACGGGCTTCCGCGACCCGCGCGCCGCCCAGGCCTGCCGCGAGGACATCGCCGAGGCCGACATCGTCTTCGCGAACATGCTCTTCATCGACGAGCACGTGCGCGTCGTGCTCCCGGCCCTCGAGGCCCGCCGCGACGCATGCGACGCCATGGTCTGCGCCATGAGCACCGGCGAGGTCATGCGCCTCACGCGCATGGGCGACTTCGAGATGAACGGCTCGAAGAAGGGCCTCGGGCTCCTGAAGAGGCTCCGCGGGAAGAAGAAGACGAAGGGCTCCGAGGGCGGCGCCGCTCAGCTCGCCATGCTCCGGCGGCTCCCGAAGATCCTCGCGCTCATCCCGGGCACCGCGCAGGACCTCCGCGCCTACTTCCTGACCCTCTCCTACTGGCTCTCGGGCTCGACGGAGAACCTCACGAACCTCGTCCGGCTCCTCGTGAGCCGCTACGCCGACGGGCCACGCCGCGAGCTCCGCGGCACCCTCGAGGCAGCGCCGCCGCGCCTCTACCCGGACGTCGGGCTCTACCACCCGGCGCACGAGGCCCGGGTCACCGAGGACGTCGACACGCTGCCCGGGCCGGAGGCGCCGAAGGGCACCGTCGGCCTTCTCGTGATGCGCTCCTACGTGCTCAGCGGGGACACGGGGCATTACGACCGGGTCATCGAGGCCTTCGAGGCGCGGGGGCTCCGGGTCATCCCGGCCTTCGCGAGCGGTCTCGACAACCGGCCGGCCATCGAGCGCTTCTTCCGCCGCGGCGAAGGGGCCGCGGGCGAGGTCGCCATCGACGCCCTCGTCTCGCTCACGGGCTTCTCGCTGGTCGGCGGCCCGGCCTTCAACGACGCGCGCGCCGCCGAAGCGCTCCTCGCCGAGCTCGACGTGCCCTACGTCGCCGCGCAACCCCTCGAGTTCCAGAGCGTCGCCGAGTGGCAGGACTCCCCGCAGGGTCTGACGCCCATCGAGGCGACGATCATGGTCGCCATCCCCGAGCTCGACGGCGCCACCGGGCCCATGGTCTTCGGTGGTCGCGAGGAGGCCCACGGAGCCCCGAGCGAGGAGGACGTGCCGAGCGGCGCGGGCGCCGCGAACATGGTCGGCATCGAGGAGCGCATCGCGCGCCTCGGCGATCGCGTCGCGCGCCTGGTGCGGCTCCGGAAGACCCCGGCGAGCGAGCGCAGGGTCGGCGTCGTCCTCTTCAACTTCCCGCCGAACGCCGGCGCGACGGGCACGGCGGCCTATCTCTCCGTGTACCAATCGCTGCACCGCACGCTCCGGGCGCTGCACGACGAGGGCTACAGCGTCGAGGTCCCGGAGAGTCCCGAGGCGCTCGAGAAGGCCATCCTCGGCGGGAACGCGCAGCGCCACGGCACGGACGCCAACGTGCTCACCGTCCTCGACACCGAGGAGCACGTGCGGCGGACGCCCTTCCTCGGCGAGATCGAGGCCACCTGGGGCGCCGCGCCGGGCAAGCAGCTCAGCGACGGGCGCGGCATCTTCGTGCTCGGCCGAACGTTCGGCAACGTCATGGTCGGCATCCAGCCGGGCTTCGGCTTCGAGGGCGACCCGATGCGGCTGCTCCACGCGAAGGGGCTCGCGCCGACGCACGCCTTCGCGGGCTTCTACCGCTACCTGCGGGACGGCTTCGGCGCCGACGTGCTGCTCCACTTCGGCACGCACGGCGCCCTCGAGTTCATGCCGGGCAAGCAGGTCGGGCTCTCCGGGCGCTGCTGGCCGGATCGGCTCATCGGCGACCTCCCGAACGTCTACCTCTACGCCTCGAACAACCCCTCCGAGGGTGCGCTGGCCAAGCGCCGCGCGGCGGCGACGCTCATCAGCTACCTCACGCCGCCGGTCACGAAGGCGGGGCTCTACAAGGGCCTCCAGGAGCTCCGCGAGTCCCTCCGCCGCGTGCGGGCGCTGCCGCCCGGGGACCCGGAGCGCGAGCGCCTGCTGGCGACGGTCCAGGCGCAGGCCGCGGCCCTCGACCTGGCCCCCGCCGAGCCCGCGTGGACGAACGACGACGCGCTCCCCGAGCTCGGCGCGGCGCTCCAGGAGCTCGAGGAGACGCTGATCCCCTGCGGCCTCCACGTGCTCGGGACGGGCATGCCGGAGCCGGCGCGGCGCGACTACCTCGCGGCCATCGCCGACGCGGCGCCCGCCGGTCCGCTTCCGGAGACTGCGCTCGACGCGATCCTCGGCGGGTCCACGCCCGAGGCGGCGCTCCGGGCCGCGGGGCTTCCGAAGAAGGGCGACGCCCGGCCCCTCGCCGCACAGCTCGTGGAGACGAACCGGCTCCTCACGGAGAACCGTGAGATGGACGCCGTGCTCCGCGCGCTCCGCGGCGGCTTCATCCGCCCGGCGCCGGGCGGTGATCTGCTCCGGAACCCGGAGGTCCTGCCCACGGGGCGGAACATCCACGGCTTCGACCCCTTCGCCATCCCGAGCGCTTTCGCCCTGGAGGACGGAGCGCAGCAGGCCGAGCGCCTTCTGGCGAAGCACCGCGAAGCCACGGGCGGCCTCCCCCGCTCGGTCGCGCTCGTGCTCTGGGGCGCCGATAACCTGAAGAGCGGCGGCGGGCCCATCGGCCAGGCGCTGGCGCTCCTCGGAGCGCGTCCGCGCTTCGATCCCTACGGGCGGCTCTGCGGCGCGGAGCTCCTGCCGCTCGACGCGCTCGATCGCCCGCGCATCGACGTCCTGATCACGCTCTCCGGCATCTTCCGGGATCTCCTCCCGCTTCAGACGCGCCTCCTCGCGGAGGCGGCGCTCCTGGCGGCCCAGGCCGACGAGCCGACCGACCGAAACTTCGTTCGGGCGCACGCCCTCGCCTACCAGGAGAAGACGGGCTGCGACCTCGAGACCGCGGCGCTCCGGGTCTTCTCGAACGCCGAGGGCGCCTACGGCGCGAACGTGAACGCGCTCGTCGACGGCGGCACCTGGCAGGACGAGGACGAGCTCGGCGACGCCTACGCCGAACGGAAGAGCTTCGCCTACGGGGCGGACGGCAAGGCCGTGCAGCAAAAGGCGCTCCTCGAGAGCGTGCTCGCCGGCGTGGACCTCGCCTACCAGAACCTCGAGAGCCTCGAGCTCGGCGTCACCACCATCGACCACTACTTCGACACGCTCGGCGGCATCGGGCGCGCGGCGCGGAAGGCGAAGCGCGAGCGCTCCCAGGGCGACGCCGCGCTGCCCGTCTACATCGGCGACCAGACCCAGTCCGAGGGCGAGGTCCGCACGCTGAGCGAGCAGGTCGCGCTCGAGAGCCGCACGCGCTCCCTCAACCCGAAGTGGGCCGAGGAGATGCTCAAGCACGGCGCCGAGGGCGTTCGGCAGATCGAGGCGCAGGTCACGAACACGCTCGGCTGGTCGGCGACGACGGGGCAGGTCGATCCCTGGGTCTACCGGGAGCTGACCAAGACCTACGTGCTCGACGAGGCGATGCGAAAGCGCCTCGCGGCGCTGAACCCGAAGGCCTCCCTGAAGCTCGCCGGCCGCCTCCTCGAGGCGTCGGAGCGCAGCTACTGGGAGCCCGACGCAGAGATGCTCGCGGCCCTCGAGGCCGCCGGAGACGAGCTCGAGGATCACCTCGAGGGCCTGGGGCACGCCGACGAGGGCGGCTCCGCGGTCCTCGAAGACCGAGGTGCCGCCTGAGGGCGAAGGGGATGCGATGACGCTGATTCAAATCTCGAGGCGCG
>JBCDGX010000187.1:0-9431 GCA_038750805.1 Myxococcota bacterium | reverse complement strand
GCGCACCAGGCCGTGTTCCACGTCCACTTCCACATCATCCCGAAGCCCGTCGAGGGCGGCGGGCTCGGCATCAAATGGCCGGCGGGGAAGCTCGACGCGGACGAAGCCCCGGCCCTGGCCCACGCCATCCAGCAAGCCGCGCGCGAATGAGTTGGTGGAAGCGGGTTCGGAAGACCCGCACGATGCCCGTGGACGGCGCCCCGGGCAGCTCGCCCTATCGACGGGCCGCAGGGCGCGCTTCCGAGCGCCCGCCGCCCCCTCTGCCCGAGGATCCGACGCCACCGGTGCCGGCGCCGCTTAGGGCTCATCGGCGAACGGCCTTTCGTCCGGTGGTGCGTGCGGCCGGCCCGGAGGATGGCTCCCAGTTGGGCGGGCTCCCGTTCTTGCCCGAAGGCACCGAGCACCCCGATTGCGCGAGCTGTCGCGCCCCGCTCACGCTGCTCGTTCAGCTCGACGTCGCGCAGCTGCCGAACCCCCAGCGCCACGGCGGCGAGGGCCTCCTCCAGCTCTTTCACTGCATGGCCTCACCCGTGTGCGAGGACGGGTGGCGCCCCTTCGCCCGGTGCCACCTCGGGCGCCGCGTGCCGAAGGCCCCGGGCGCCCGGTCCGCGGTCGCGACGGCCGTGCAGTTCCCGCGATGGTCCGTTCAGCGCTGGGTCCCCGTCGACGACTACCCAGACGAGGAGGACCTCGAGGACACGTTCGGCAGGCCGCTCGACGAGGCCGCGCGGGCCGAGCTCGAGGCCGTGCGAGCGACGTACCCCCGGGCCGGCGACAAGCTCGGCGGCTGGCCGCTCTGGGTGCAGGGGCCCGAGCGCCCGCCCTGCCCCCGCTGTGGCCGGACCATGGAGGTTCTGTTCCAGATCGAGTCGGACGAGCTCATCCCCTACACCTGGGGGGATCTGGGCATCGGCCATTGGACGCAATGCCCGGCGCATCCGGACGTGATGACCTATAGCTGGGCGTGCACCTGAGGCGGGTCAGGCTTCCGGGCCGCGGCTCAGGTGGGCCTCGGCAAGCGTACGGATGCGCTTGATCATCGAGTGGAGCCCGTTGCTTCGGCCCGGGCTCAGGTGCTTGTCGAGGCCGAGCTCGGCGAGCACGGGGGCGTGGTCGGTCTCGAGGATCTCGGCGGGCGTCTTGTTGCCGTAGAGCATGAGCACGATGGCGATGAGCCCCTTCACGAGGTGCGCGTCGCTGTCGGCGAGGAACTGCATGCGCCCGCCGGCGTCCAGGGTACCCACGAGCCACACCTGGCTCATGCACCCCTTCACCTTGTGCGCGTCGACCTTGAGGCCGTCCTCCATGGGATCGAGCTCGGCGCCGAGGTCGAGGATGGTCTTGTAGCGGTCCATCCAATCGTCGAGGAGCTCGAAGCTCTCCGCGAGCTCCTCCAGCGTGGTCTCCACGGGCACGTGCGGGAGCTAGGACGTCACGGAGGGCGGGGCAAGCGGCGGCCGCCTCAGCCCGCGTCGCTGTCCGCGAGACACCTCGCGACGGCGCCCTCGGCCCGGTCCTGCGCCACGCCCAGCGCGATGAGCACGGCCACGGCCGCGTCGCTCTCGTCGCCCGCCCAACGCCTCGCGGACCGTGCCTCGAGCAGCGCGAAGGAGACCCCCTCGGCGACGAGCACGAGCGCCTCCAGCGGAAGGTGATCCGCGAAGACACCTTCGCCCTGCCCGCGGACGAGGAGGTCGACGAAGCGCTTGTGGAAAGGAAAACTCGACCGATCCGCCGGCTGGGGCAGCACCTTCAGTCCCAGCGAGACCACCGGCCAGAAGCGCGACGCCGCCGGCCAGAGCCTCAGGATCACCGTGGCCAGGGCCTCTTCGGCCGGCCGTTCCTCGAGCTCCTTGGCGTCGAGCACGTCCCCGAGGTCGTCGGTCTCCGTGCGCACGATGGCCTTCAGGAGCTCGCTCCGGTTCGGGAAGTGCCCGTAGATGGTGCGCCGAACCACACCGGCCTCGCTGGCGACGTCCTCCATGGACGCTCCAGGATTCCTCGCAAAGAGCGCCTTGGCGCTGGCCAAGATGGCGGCTCGGTTGCGCGCGCGGACCGACGTTTTCGGCTTGCTCACCCGCGGAACGCTAGCAGTCGCGAACCCCTCCTCGGCGACCCAGTTGCACGCATGTGCATTTATTTGTTGCACGAACTGTGCAAATTGCACACCGTGAGCACCTATCGAGCCGGGCGAGCCCGGGTTCGCGCGGAGGTGAGCGGGTATGGAACGAAAGACGCGACGTCTGCGTGGTGTGTGGCGACGCCGGGCCATGGGTCTCCTGGCCGCCGCGGCCCTGGTGGCGTGCGGCGAAGACGCGCCCGGCCCCGCCGACCTCGGTGCCACGGACGCGAGCACGGCGGACATGAGCGCGGACATGGGGCTCGCGGGCCCGGTGATCCTCCGGGACATCGACGACCTCCGGGACCAGGTCGTCGAGGAGAACGACCTCCCGGTGCGGCTGCGGGACGGGACGCGCCTCGAGGCCCGCGTCTTCCGCCCGGCAGCCGCAGGCACCCATCCGGTGATCATGGCCTTCACGGCTTACGGAAAGCACATCACGCCCGACGAGTATCCGGCCGCCGTGACCTACGGCGAGCTCGATGGCTTCGACCCGGGGACGTTCGAGGTGAGCCCCTGGACGGCCTGGGAAGCGCCCGACCCGGCGACGTGGGTGCCCCTCGGCTACGCCGTCGTGTTCGTCGACGTGCGGGGCTATCACGGATCCGAAGGCGAGGCGTCGCTCCTCAGCAACCAGGACGCCGACGACTTCTACGACGTCATTGAATGGGCCGGCGCGCAGGAGTGGAGCGACGGCAACGTCGGACTGATGGGCGTTTCCTACCTGGCCATCTCCCAATGGGTCGCGGCCGGTGGCAGCCCCCCGAGCCTCAAGGCCGTGGTGCCTTGGGAAGGCCAGACGGACAGCTTTCGCGAGGTCACCTTTCACGGCGGCGTGCCGGAGACCGCGTTCACCCAGTTCTGGCTTTCCCGTCTCCGGAGCCAGGCGAACATCCCCGCGCTCCCGACGGTGGCGCTTCTCCAGTTCCTTCAGCAGGAAGGCGTGCAGAGCTACCTGGCGACGGCGCCCGTCGAGGCCATCGCGCTCGAGCGCGTGACCGTTCCCGCGCTGGTCTGCGCGACGTGGTCCGACCACGGGCTGCACTCGCGGGGCTCCTTCGAAGCCTTCAAGCGCATCGCGTCGACCGAGAAGTGGCTCTTCACGCACGGCCGGCAGAAGTGGGCCGTCTTCTACAGCGACGAGGCCTTCGAGCTGCAGCGCCGCTTCCTCGACCGCTTCCTCAAGGGCGTGGACAACGGCATGGACGACGTGCGTCGCGTTCGCCTCGAGGTGCGCGAGTCGCTGAACGAGCACGTCGTTCGCTTCGAGGACGAGTGGCCTCTCGCGCGCACCGAGTACCGCCAGCTCTTCCTCGATGCGGAGTCGGGGACGCTGGTAGAGGAAGCGCCGACCACCGAGGGAGCGGCGCGCTACCTCCCGCTCACGGACGCAGCGACCTTCACGCATACCTTCGAGGCCGACACGGAGCTCACGGGCAACATGAAGCTGAGGCTCTGGGTCTCGACGACCGAGGGCACGGACATGGATCTCTTCGTCGGTATCGAGAAGCTCGATGCATCGGGCGAGGTCGTACACTTCTACGGGAAGGCCGGCTTCGCCGAGCATCCCGTGGCCCTCGGCTGGCTTCGCGTCTCCGAGCGTGCCCTCGACGAAGCCCGCTCGACGCCGGCGCAACCCTGGCTCGCGCACGACGACCCGCGGCCGCTGACGCCGGGCGAGGTCGTTCCCGTGGACATCGAGATCCTCCCGAGCAGTACCCTCTTTCGCGCCGGCGAGACCCTCCGCGTGCGCGTCCAGGGCGCCGATCTCTTCGAGCATCCGACCCTTGGCCACGGCTTCTCCGCCGACGTGAACGTGGGCGAGCACGCCATCCATACCGGCGGACGCTACGACGCCCACCTCCTGGTCCCCGTCGTGCCCTGAAGGTCGTTACGAGCCAACGGAACGCGCCCGTGAGGGGCGCTCGCCGAAGGGCCGTGGCATGAAGAGTCCATGACCTCGCTGGCCCGCCGCGCTTCGGTGGCCGCGCTGCTGCCGTTGTTTGCCGGCTGCCCGACCACGAACGAGTTCTATACGTTCCTCGGCGACGACGGGGGCCCTGTCCGCAGCGAGATGGGCGGCCTCGTCGTCGACGGCGATGGCGAGAACTGCGGCAACGGCGTGGACGACGACGGTGATGGGCTCGTCGACTGCCTCGACGAGACCGGCTGCAACGGCCTCTCCTGCGGCCCGGGCTGCGTCTGCGTCTTCGGCGCGGCGGTGGAGACCGTCTGCGGCGATGGGGCCGACAACGACGGTGATGGCGACGTCGATTGCGCCGACGCCAACTGCACGTCGCTCGAATGTGGCGTCGGCTGCGAGTGCCGCTTCGGCACGCGCGTCGAGGTGAGCTGCGGCGACCTCGCGGACAACGACGGCGACGGCACCATCGATTGCGCCGACCTCGATTGCGTCGAGGCCGCCTGTGGCGACGGATGCACCTGCCGGGCCCAGCGGCGCGCCGAGTCCGGCTGCGCCGACGGCCGGGACAACGACGGCGACGGCGCCATCGACTGCCTCGACACGGATTGCGAGGCAGCGAGCTGCGGCCAGGGCTGCACCTGCGTTCGCGGCTCGCTCGTCGAGTCCATGGACGGCTGCGGCGACCAGAACGACAACGACCTCGACGGCCTCATCGATTGCGCCGACCCGGACTGCAACGAGCTCGAGTGCGGCGAGGGCTGCCGCTGCACCTTCGGGGCGCGCGACGAGATCGGCTGCGGCGACGGCATCGACAACGACCTCGACGGCCTCACCGATTGCGCCGACCCGGGCTGCGAGGGCCGGAACGCCGGCGAAGGCCGCCGTTGCGTGGACGGCACGCTCGTCGAGCGCACGTGCAACGACCTCTTCGACAACGACCTCGACGGCCTCACGGATTGCGACGACCCGGATTGCGAGCGGCGCTCCTGCGGCGATTTCTGTCTCTGCGTGCTGGGGAGCCCGAACGAACGGAGCTGCCGCGACGGGCGCGACAACGACTTCGACGGCCTCGTCGATTGCGCGGACCCGGATTGCGTGGAGCAGCCCTGCGCCGGCGCCGGCGGCGGCATCGTCTGCCGCGACCTCACCTGCGGCGGCTGAGCCTTCGAAGGGCGCCACTCGGCGCAGCAGGGACGCGCCGTTCGCGGTATGACTTCCGGGCCCGGGGCCGCGTCCGCCGGGCCCCGAGGAACCCATGCCCGCCTTTCCCCGCACCCGCATGCGCCGCAACCGCCGCCACCCCTGGAGCCGGCGCCTCGTCCGCGAGAACGCGCTGAGCACGAACGACCTGATCTGGCCGGTCTTCGTGAAGGAGGGGCTCGGCGCCCGCGAGGCGGTGCCGACCATGCCCGGCGTCGAGCGCCTGAGCATGGACCTGCTCGTCGAGGCGGCGCAGGAGGCCCGGGAGCTCGGCATCCCCGCCATCGCCCTCTTCCCCGCGACCCCGCCCGAGGTGAAGACCGAGGACGCGCGGGAGGCCTGGAACCCCGACAACCTCGTCTGCCGCTCCGTGCGCGCCCTGAAGGAGGCGGTCCCGGACCTCGGCATCATCTGCGACGTGGCCCTCGATCCCTACTCGAGCCACGGCCAGGACGGCCTCGTGAAGAACGGCTACGTCGTCAACGACGAGACCCTCGAGGCCCTCGTGCGCCAGACCCTCGCCCAGGCCGAGGCCGGCTGCGACGTCATCGCCCCCTCGGACATGATGGACGGCCGGGTGGGCGTGCTCCGCGACGCCCTCGACGGCGCGGGCAAGGACCACGTCTCCATCCTCAGCTACGCCGCGAAGTACGCCTCGGCCTACTACGGGCCCTTCCGGGACGCCGTCGGCAGCGGGGCGAGCCTCGGCGGCGGCGACAAGAAGACCTACCAGATGGACCCGGCCAATGTCCGCGAGGCGATTCGCGAGGTGGAGCTGGACGAGGCGGAAGGAGCCGACATGGTGATGGTCAAGCCGGGCATGCCCTACCTGGACATCGTCCGCCGGGTGAAGGACGCCTTCGGCGCGCCGACCTACGCCTACCAGGTGAGCGGCGAGTACGCGATGCATCGCGCCGCGTCGGACGCGGGCATGCTGCGCTGGGACGACGTCGTCCTCGAAAGCCTCATGGCGTTCCGGCGCGCCGGCGCGGACGGCGTCCTGACCTACATGGCCAAGGACGCCGCGCGGCTGCTGCGCAAGGGCTGAGCGAGGGGCGGCGCGGGCCGCCGGGCCTCAGGCCTTCGGCTTGCGGGAGCCGTAGCGCTTCTGGAAGCGGTCGACGCGGCCCTCGGTGTCCATGACCTTCTGCCGGCCCGTGTAGAACGGGTGCGAGAAGGCGGACACGTCCACGCGCACGACGAAATGCTCGACCCCGTCGATCTCGCGGGTCTCCTTGGAGCGCATCGTGGAGCGGGTGATCACCTCGTCATCGCCGTCGACGAAGATGACCGGGTGGTACTCGGGGTGAATGTCGGGCTTCATGGCGTGCTCTGCTTCTGCGCGGGCCAGGGGCTTCCCACCGGGTTACGCGCGAAGGGCGGGATGTATGCGAGGCGCGGGGCGTCGCGTCAAGCGCTCGGGCCCTGGAGCATCCCTTTCGGTCCACCCTCGGCCTCCCGTAGCATGCCGGGTCATGCCCGACGCGCCCCCGACCCCCCGCCGCGGCCTTCGGAGGCTCGCCCACGTCGGCGCGCTCGCACTCCTCGGCTGCGCTTCGGGGGGCGGGGACGTGCGCGAGACCGTCGCCACGGCCGCCGACCTGCCCTTCGACCCCTACGTGCACATGCCCGAGGACACGGTGGGGCTCGTGCGCATCGACGTGCGCGGCTTCCTCGAGGCGCAGGCCCTCGTCCGCATCGCCGGCATGGTGCGCGAGCTGGGCGGCGAAGAGGGCGCCAAGGCCCAGGAGAGCCTCGAGCTCGCCCGCACCGTCGAGGAGGTGCTGATGCCCCTCTCGCGGCGCCTCATCGAGCCGGAGGTGGAGGTCGACGATCCCTTCGAGGGCGTCCCGGAGCCGACCACGGACGCCGAGCGGGCGGCGCGCGAGGCGGGGATGGCCGAGCTCGAGCAACGCCGGGAGGAGGCGAAGGACGAGCTCCGGACCCGCGAGTTCACGGCACTGATCAAGACGAGCAGCTCCCTCGAGACCTTCCTCCGGGTCGCGCAGGAGAGCTCGGACACCCCGCTGCCGGTCCCGGTCCGGCGCACCATCGCGGGGCACGAAGTGCTCATCGGCGCGGACAAGTTCGCGGCGACGCAGCTCGAGGACGGGTGGATCCTCACCGCGTCGCCGCTGCGCATCGAAGAGCTCCTCCTCGGGCGGGCACGGCCGCCCCTGATGGCGCTCCCGGCCTGGGCCCGCGCCGAGGACACCGCGAGCCTCGAGGGCGCGCAGCTCTCGGTGGTCGGCGTCGTCGACCCGAGCCTCCAGGACGAGATCACGCTCCCCGCCGCGATGGCGGGCATCCAGATCGAAGGCCTCGCCATGGCCCTCCGCGTGACCGACGCCATCGCGCTCCGCGGCCGGCTGATGACCACCTCGCCCGAGCTCATGACCGAAGCCGCCGCGCGCCTCCGGACGGAGATGGAGGAGGCGCTGAAGTCACCGCCGGTGCTCATGGCGGCGATGGCCGCGGGGGCCTCGCCGACCTTCCGGGCGACGCCCCTCGGCGGAGACCTAGAGGTCGCTTTCGACGTGCCGGCCGAGATGGTGAGCTACGGGCTCGGTCTCCTCGAGGAGTTCGTCAAGGGCCTCCAGTCGAGCGTGGAAGAGCTCGGCGAGGGCCTCGTCCTGCCGCCCGACGGCACGGCGCCGGGGGGTGCCCCGCCCGCGCCGCCGCCGTAGTCGGCGGGGGGAACGTGCGCTTCCTGTCCGAAGCGCGTGTTCAGGGCCGGGGAGCTCGGCGCAACGCCCCCGTTCGTGCGAGCCATGCGGGGCCTCTAGGCCCGCCGCTTCGCACTCCAAGCCGACGTCCATCGCCGCCCGAAGGAGGCTCCGCCCCCGCTACAGCTACCGAGGAGAAGGCCCCGTCCACGCGGCCTCATCTCGAGCACACGGGTTCCACTCCGCTGGAGCCTACGCACGGCCCCGAGCAGCAGCGGGGGACGCAAGGCTCGCCAGGCATGGCGCACTCGCCCATGTCGATCCCCATATCGACGCCAGCGTCCTCGGGCTCCGCACCCATGTCGATTCCCGCATCGCTTTCGGGCGGGCTCCCTTCGTCGGAGCAGGCAAACGCGAGGAGCAAGACGAGGAAGACTGAACGGGCCATGCCAACGTCTAACATACGGCGAGGCGCGCCAACCTGGCCGACCAGGGTGAGCCGATGGCCGAGGCGGCCTGGGAGTCGTCGGTGACTCCGTCGCACGCACGATGCGTCACGCCTATCAACGACGACGTTCTCATCGAGCCGGGCCTCGTCTCATGGCCCTGAACCGACGTCCGCCTTGCGGCCAGCGTCCTCGAGGAATGCCTCGAAGTCGGCGCGCCTCTCCTTGCAGTCCGGACGAAGGCGGATGCCTTCGCGGTGCACGGCCTCGGCTCCGTCCCATCGATTCGTCCGCATGTAGACGATGGCGAGCTCGAGCCGCGCCGCCCCGCTGTCACGAAGAGCCAACGAGCGAAGGAGAACGATCTCCGCCTCCTCCCAGCGCTCCAGCTCGACCAGAGCCGCCCCGAACGTTCCGAGGTACGTCGGATGCGCTGGCCGGAGCTCTGCCGCACGCTCGAGCCACGTCGCAGCCGCCGCGTAGTCCTCCAACTTGAAGTGCGCCCAGCCGAGCGTCCACGCGAGGCGCGGGTCGTTCGCACCGCGAGGTCCTGGGGCGAGACGATCGCGACCACGTCGGCCCACCGCGCCTCCTTCATCATCGCGTCGGCCTGTTCGAAGAGGTCCAGGGTCATGACGAGGTTTGGGATTCCCATCCAGCGAGGGTCACCACGTCATGGGACGCCGTACGCATGGAACCTCCAGCGTAGTGGAGCGAACCCGGGTGCGCTGCCGCGTGACTCATGCCTCCAGCCCTGCGGGTGGCCACGTGGCCGGTGGCCTCGTACCGTCGCGCGATACGCCACGACGGACTCGCGGCAACGGCCCCCTCGCTTCCCGTCCATGAACCCCCGGCCAAACGATCGGTCGGCGGCGAGCTGGTTGTGGGTGCGGCAGCGGAGCCGAAGGTTGGCCACCGTGGACGGCCCGCCCTTCGCCCAGGGCACCACGTGGTCGAGCTCAAGGTACGCAGTCTCTGCGCAGCGCCGGCCGCCTAGCGCGACGTAGGTGCAGCGGCCGCCATCACGAGCCCACACCTCGCGGATGACGGCGGCGGGCGCCCGACGCGACGACGGG